>DASVLM010000884.1:0-8138 GCA_036384875.1 Noviherbaspirillum sp. | reverse complement strand
GATGGCATTCATGCTTTACGCTCCTTGCTTGCCGAGTTCATGCGGGAAATAGCGGATCACGCAATCGACCGGGTTGGGCGCGGCCTGTCCCAGTCCGCAGATCGACGCATCGCGCATCACGCCGGACAAGTCCGCCAGCAGTTCGGTATTCCACTGCGGCGCCGAGACGAGGTCGAGCGTCTTCGCGGTTCCTGCGCGGCATGGCGTGCACTGTCCGCAGGATTCGTCGCGGAAGAAGCGCACCAGGTTGCGCGCGGCATCGACGGCACTGTCCTTGTGCGACAGCACGATGATGGCGGCCGAGCCGATGAAGCAGCCGTAGGCTTGCAGCGTGTCAAAATCGAGCGGAATGTCGCCCAGCGATGCGGGCAGGATGCCGCCGGAAGCGCCGCCCGGCAGATAGGCGTAGAAGTCGTGTCCGTCCTGCATGCCGCCGCAATATTCGTCGATGAGTTCGCGCACGGTAATGCCGGCCGGCGCGAGATGCACGCCAGGCTTCTTCACGCGGCCGGATACCGAGAACGAGCGCAATCCCTTGCGGCCGTGCCGCCCTTGCGAGGCGAACCAGTCCGCGCCTTGTTGCAGGATGTCGCGCACCCAGTACAGGGTTTCGAAATTGTGTTCCAGCGTGGGGCGCCCAAACAAACCGATCTGCGCGACATAAGGCGGGCGCAGCCGCGGCATGCCGCGCTTGCCTTCGATTGACTCGATCATCGCCGATTCTTCGCCGCAGATATAGGCACCTGCCCCTCGCCGGAGGTGAATCGCGGGCATGCCGGGTAGCGCCGGGTCGTTCGCGAGCGCGGCGAGTTCCTGCTGCAGCATGGCACGGCAGGCATGGTATTCGTCGCGCAAGTAGATGTAGATGGCTTCGATGCCGACCGCCCAGGCAGCGATCAACATGCCTTCGAGGAAGCGATGCGGATCGCGCTCGAGATAAGTCCGGTCCTTGAAGGTGCCGGGCTCGCCTTCGTCGATATTGACTGCCATCATGCGCGGCCCGCTTTCCGCGCGCACAATGCGCCATTTGCGTCCCGCCGGAAAGCCCGCACCGCCGAGTCCGCGCAGGCCGGAATCTTCCATCGTGCGCAACACGCTTTCCACATCGCGTGTGCCGCTGATGCATTCGCCGAGCAGCGCGTAGCCGCCATTCGCACGATAGTTGGCGTAATCAATATGCGGCGCCACCACTGGCTGTACCTGTCTGCCAGCCACGGCGCCCGCCACCGTCTCCGGTGTCGCATGCGTCACCGCGTTCTGCCCGACCACCGCGACCGGCGCTTCCTCGCAACGGCCGACACACGGCGCCGCCACCACCCGCACGTCCTGCCCCAAGATTTCCCGCAGGCGCTGCAGCAGTTGCGGGGCGCCCGCCATCTCGCAGGAAAGGCTGTCGCACACACGCACCGTTACCGCAGGCGCGGGCTGGTCCAGCGCATCTTCCTTCACCACGTCGAAGTGATGGTAGAAGGTCGCGACTTCATAGACCTCCGCCTGCGCCATCCGCATTTCCTGCGCCAGTGCAGCCAGGTGCGGCGCACCGAGGCGCCCGTAGCGGTCCTGGATCAGATGCAGGTGTTCGATAAGCAGGTCCTGCCGGCGCGGGGCATCGCCGAGCAGGGCTTGCACCTCGGCCAGTGCGGCCGGGTCGACGCGCCTGCCCTTGGGCGCGCGCCGCTTGCGCTCCCGTCCGGCATCCGGCGTCGCGATGGGAATGACTTTCTGGTTCATGCTGGAATTCCTCGCCTGATTCTCCTCCGCGCACTTTAACGCATGTCGAACCGGGTCGCCATGTTCCGGGGCATCTTCCGCAGGCTGGAACTATCTCTCTTGGGAAAGGACCAACGTGATCGCCCACGCAACGAAGGAGGACCTATGCAATCGAGCCAGGTGAGGGATTATTTTTCCAGCGTCGAGCAAAGCATCGGCAATGCCGCCGAGCTATGCCAGCTCACGAGCGACGTTCCCGAGGACGTGCGCGAATGCCTGAGCGAACTGGAGCGGGAATCCGACCATGCGCGGCGGATGCTGGACGACGAAGATGACGACAATCTCATCATCGAATGTATCGACCGGCTGGAAAAACTCGGGGACCGTGCCATCGAGGCATGCAGGGAGGCGGGAAACACCGTCAACCCGCAGGTAGGAAATGCGGCGCAGCAGGCGCGGGATGCCATTGCGGACATGAAGCGGCGCCTGCTGCATTGACGGGCTGACGGGCCTTTGAAAAACGTTTTATCGTTTTCGACGGCCTGTTAGCGCCCCTGCTGCCCCGGCTGCTGCCCTGGCTGCACCTTGCCGCGCCATGCACCGGTTTCCTGTCCGCTCGACTCGACGAAATCCTTGAAGCGTTCCAGGTCTGCCTGGATGCGCAGCGACAGCACGCCGCTGGTATCGCCGGCGTTTTCAATCACGCCTTCCGGTTCGTAATCCATCTGCAGCATGATGCGCGTGGTGTCGTCGTCGATGCGATGGAAAGTCACGACGCCGGCATTGCGCGCGCCGGACACGCTGCGCCAGGCGATGCGCTGGTCGGGCAACTGCTCGGTGATCTCCGCATCCCACTCCTTGTCCTTGCCCGCCACTTCGGCGCGCCAGCGTACATGGGTATCGTCCAGTTGCCGCACTTCCTTGACGCCCTCCATGAACCGCGGGAAATCCTCGAACTGAGTCCACTGGTTGTAGGCGGTATGCACGGGCACGTTCACCTGGATCGATTTTTCAATGGTTGACATGATTCTTTCTCCGTTTAAGAACTGCTGGAACTTCGATATTGCACGCCATCCACTCTTGGAGAGCATGTTGTTGTTCGCACATGGAGCGTCAGACAGTGCGACGGCGGATTAAGTTTGGCGGAGTGCGTGTTTCTTTCGTGGCCCGGCACGCATGTTGCATATGACCGGAGCCCATGGTTTCGAGGAGGGCTGCCCCGCATTGCGCGCGTTGCCTCGCCGCATGTGCACATCACCCTTGTCGGCCTTCCTTGGGCGGAACGGTTTGCTCGCCGGTTTCCACACTACATCGACGACTTCGTCCATTTCCCGGTCACCCCGCCTTTCCCGCACAGCCAGTGCGTGAAGGACGAGGAATTCGCTCATCGTGCCGCCGCGCCCGCTACAGTGCGGTAACGTCTTCCGTAGAGCCAAGGATTCGGCGTCGGGGCGTTGTACATCTTGAACTGGCGATAGACCTTGAACCGGGCGTGGCCCGCGACGGCATCGGCCAGCAATTCATCGAAACAAGCATCGATGTCGAGCGTCATGTCGTTCCTTTCGTGTTGCCTGGTCAGCTTGAAGAGCGGGAGCGGCATGCATGCACGATCTGTACGCACCGCGGCGTGCGGCAAAGCCGGAGCACGAGAATGCGGACGACAGTAATTTGTACAAGGGCCTTGTAAAAGCCTCGCGGGAGCTGCCGCAGGTGATGCAGGTGCTGCGCGTAACGACACGACATCTGGCCCGGCATTGATTGCATGAAACGACGCTTGCTCCGGGCTCCCGCGACGATACGCAATGCATGGAGCTGAGGCTGGAACATGCGGGCCGGTTCACCAGTCGTATGGTCCCTTAGGCGCAATTCAGCGCCGGGCAAACGTTGCGGTTCACCATGATTCACTACAGGAGAACATCATGAGAGTAGCTGAGGCAATGTCGCGCGATGTGCAGGTAACCACTCCCGACCAGAACATCATCGAAGCGGCAAAGATGATGGCCGATTGCGATTGCGGTGTGCTGCCGGTGCGCGAGAACGATCGCCTGGTCGGCATGCTGACCGACCGTGACATCGTGGTGCGCGGGCTCGCACAGGGCAAGGACGGCAACTCGCTGGTGCGGGATGTGATGAGTGCCGAGGTGAAGTATTGTTTTGAGGATGATGATGTGGACGATGTGGCGCGCAACATGGGTGACTTGCAGATTCGCAGGTTGCCGGTGGTGAGCCGCGACAAGCGGCTCGTGGGCATCGTGTCGCTGGGAGATATTGCAACTACCGAGGAACAGGACAGCGCGGGTGAAGCCTTGTCCTCGATCTCGGAATCGTCCTCGCGGCATTCCAGTACGGGGCAGCGGCCTCACTGATATTTTTGTTCTTTACAGGAATGAAGCGGTTTTAGCGGTGGGCCGGGGCGAGGGGGCGGCGTCTGCCTTTTCGACGGGGACCAAAGGCAATGCAGAAGTTAACAGCCTCTGCCTGACAGGCTTTGCAGGTAGCTAAATTTTTTCCCTGGAAGCCGGACACATTGAAATGTTGCAGATGTTCCCCGCCGAAAAGGCAGACGCCACCCCCTCGCCCCGGCCCACCGCTAAAACCGCTTCATTCCAATCGTGCGTCCAATAATTGCAGCAATCCTTTCCGCTTCTTGTGTTGCGCTTCGTAGTCGCGGATTTTTTGCAGCGCCTTTTTCGGCAAGCCCTCCAGGTGGCTTTGCACCTGCGCGATCGTCATCTTCTGGTAGTCCTTGATCGGCAAGCCGCGATCGGGCGAGGTTCCTTCTTTGTCCTTGCGCTTTTCCTCTTTCGTTTCGCCGTACTGGGAACGTTGCTTGTTGACGATGCGCGCGGCGACTTCGTCCTCGCGGCCGCGGTAACGTCCTTCCTTCTTGAAGCGCTGCTCCAGCGACTTGAATTCACGCTCACGGCGCGGGCTGGTTCCTGCTGGCATGGCAAGCTCCTTGTGCGAGTCCCTCGTAGTCATTCACTGGTGTCAATGCAGCTTCCGTGCCGGGTCTAGCCCGCTGGCCCGGAAGATGCTCTTTCCACGGTCATCCTCTATCCGACGCCAAGGCCGCCATGCCGAGACAAACACGCGACCCGGACACCATGCCTCCGGAAATCCCTGCTGTTCCGCCTCCTGAGCCGGATATCGAACCATCTCCGCGCAGGGAACCCGAATTGCCGCCGCCCTCGCCTGATCCGGCCACACCCACCGGGCCGGGCATGCCGGAAATCAATCCTGAGCCGATGCCGCCGGAATATGTACCGCCGGCAGAATCCGCCGGACGATGCCATGGAGGAACCGATATGCATCTTCGGTTGTCCATTGAATAACGCTATGCCGATAACAAAAAGATGACGATGGAAATACCGCAGGATGGAAAATTGCTCGTGCTGTCGCCGCACCTCGACGATGCCGTATTCGGATGCGGCGAACTGATTGCGCAGTTTCGCGATGCCACGGTGCTGACTGTGCTTGCCGGTGTTCCCGCCGGGTTCGATGCATTGACGCCCTGGGATGCCGCATCGGGATTCGCCAATGCGCAGGAAGCCATCGTTCTGCGCCGCCGTGAAGATCGCGCCGCACTCGAAGTGCTGCGTGCGTCGCCGCGCTGGCTGGATTTTTGCGACAGCCAGTATCGGCAGACACCTTCGCCGAAAGATATTGTCCGGGCGCTTGTTGAATCAATGGCGCAACTGTCGCCGCGCATGGTATGCATTCCCGCCGGCTTGTTTCATTCGGACCACGAGCTGGTGCATGAAGCGGCACTCTCGTTGCTGCAGAAAGGCGACAGCAGAATAGTAAGCTGGTTGATGTATGAAGAGCCCTCATACCGTCGTGTCCCCGGCCTGCTTCAACGCAGGCTGGCCGATCTGGCGAGCCGCGGCATGCGTGCAACACCCGTCGTTGTGCGCAGGCATTGCGAGATGGAGCCGGTTGAGGCAGCAGCGCTCAAGCATGAAGCGGTGCATTGCTATGCGAGCCAGCTGCGCGCACTGGAACAGACGGTGAAGGAAGCGTATATCGATGTCTTTTCACCCGAACGCTATTGGCTGATTGAGCCGCACGCCGGCTCGGCGACGGAGTAAGCAATGGACCTGCACGAACGCATCTCCGTCGTCATCCTCACGCATAACCGCGAACGCGAACTGCGTCGCACGCTGGCGCGCATGACTTCCTTGCCCGAACAACCGCGCATCGTGGTCGTCGACAACGCTTCGATCGATTTCACTGCGGACATGGTGCGCAAGGAATTCCCGCAGGTGCAGCTGGTGCACCTGCGCGAGAACATTGGAGCCGCAGCGCGCAATGCCGGTGTGCGCGAAGCCGGCACACCGTATGTGGCGTTCTGCGATGACGATACCTGGTGGGCCGCCGGCTCGTTGACGAAGGCGGTGGACCTGCTCGATGCCCATCCACGGGTGGCCGTATTGAGCGCGCGCGTGCTGGTGGGCGAGGAAGGAAAGGAAGACCCGACCTGCGCGATGATGGCGACCAGTCCGTTGCCGGCGGAAGACCTTCCCGGCCCGTCGCTGCTCGGCTTTCTTGCGGGCGCGTGCGTCGTGCGAAGGCAGGCGTTTCTCGATGCCGGCGGATATGAGCCGCGCTTCTTCATCGGCGGCGAGGAAGCCTTGCTTACGCTCGACCTTGTCACTGCCGGCTGGCGCGTGATCTATGCGCACGACCTGACGGTGTACCACTTTCCATCGGCCACACGCGAGACGTCGCGGCGCGAACGCATGCTGCTGCGTAACGCCTTGTGGGTGGCATGGATGCGCTTGCCGCTGATGAGCGCGCTGCGGGATACATGGCGTATCTGCGCGCATTGCGCGAACCGGCAAGTGCTGGTTTCAGCCCTGCTGGGCGCGTTGCGCGGGCTGCCCTGGGTGTGCCGGAACCGCAAGGTCATCCCGCTCGATACTGCCTTGCTTTATCGCATCCTCAGGCACTAGTGGTTGATGTCGTCACATTGTGTTGTTCGGACAAGCGATCACCCTTCGGCATGCTGCCAGCCAATCGTGGAAATCGGCACAACGACCGCCGGCAGTTCGGCTGCGCTTTCTTCGTCTGCATCGATATCGCCGTTTAATACACGCGTGGCAAGCTCCATATCAAGCGCGCCTTCCCATTTTGCGACGACAAGTGTCGCAACGCTGTTGCCGATCAGATTGGTGATGGAACGCGCCTCGGCCATGAACCTGTCGATTCCCACCAGCAAGGCCAGTCCTTCCACCGGAATCTTGCCTCCCATGGTCGCCAGCGTGGCGGCCAGGGTAATGAATCCTGCCCCGACAACCGCGCCGGCTCCTTTGGATGTCAGCAACAGCACGCCAAGAATACCGAGTTGATCGGCGATGCTGAGATGAACATTGGTCGCCTGCGCAATGAAGATGGCGGCCATGGTGAGGTAGATCGATGTGCCGTCCAGGTTGAAAGAATACCCGGTGGGAATGACCATGCCGACGACCGGCTTTGCGCAACCCAGCCTGCCCAGCTTTTCCATGATGCGCGGCAAGACCGATTCGCTGCTCGACGTGCCGAGAACGATAAAGATCTCTTCACGGATGTATTTCAAAAGCTTCCAGAGACTGAAGCCGCAGAGGCGGGAAATGATGCCCAGCACGCCGAACACGAAGAGCACGCAGGTCGCGTACATGCACAACATCAGCAAGCCCAGTTGGTGCAAGGTGCCGATGCCGTACTTCCCTATCGTGAAGGCCATCGCACCGAATGCGCCTAGCGGTGCGACTTTCATCACGATGTTGACGATCCCGAACATCGCATGCGCAAGGTTATCGAGCTGACCGACCAGCGCCTTGCCCTTGTCCCCGCAATACGTCAGCGAAATTCCCATCAGGATGGAAAACAGCAGTATCTGGAGGATTTCGCCTTTTGCGAAGGCGTCGACTACGGTTGCCGGGACGATCCCGGTAAAGAAGTCGACAATGGACTGATGCTGCGCACTCGCGCTGTAGCCGGCAATGGATTTCGTATCGAGCGTGTTGACGTCGATGTTCATGCCGGCACCCGGCCTGGCAATATTGACCACAACGAGGCCGATGATCATTGCCAGCGTGGACACGACCTCAAAATAGCCAATCGCTTTCAGACCGACCCGCCCGACCTCTTTCATGTTGCCCATCTTCGCAATGCCGGTGACAACCGTAGTGAAGATGATGGGTGCGATCAGCATCTTGATCAGTTTGATGAACGTGTCGCCAAGCGGCTTCAGCTTGACGCCGGTGTCCGGGAAAAAATAGCCTGCTGCGACGCCAAGTGCGATGGCTATCACGACTTGCACATAGAGCCTGGCGTAAAAAGGCGTTCGTTTCATGTGTCTCCTCCGTTATTTTGTTCGATGCAATGGCGGCCCGTCCGGTCGCTTTTTAATCGGCTGCTAGAGCGTGACGCCGAGGAATGCGCCC
>DASVLM010000883.1:0-3657 GCA_036384875.1 Noviherbaspirillum sp. | reverse complement strand
CGCAACGCGCCGCCGGAGATCATTCGTGCGGCCTACAAGACGCTGTCGCAGAAATACCATCCCGACCGCAATCCCGGCAACGGGGATGCGGTGCACATCATCCAGATCATCAACATCGCCTACGAAGTGCTCTCCGATCCGGTGAAGCGGCGCGAGCACGACGAATGGATCGCGCGCGCGGAAGCCGAAGCGGAGAAGGACAGGCAACGCCGCCGCCCGCCAACTGCATTCGCATACACGGCGGACATGCAGGGCAATTGCAAGCCGGAAGGTTCGCACCGGCATGCACGTCCTTCAAAGCGCCGCACTCATCGGCATACGTCGTCGGCGTCCGCCGACATGATGCAGTTTGCACGCCACATCTTCGAGCGCTTCTCGAAATACCTTTTTCGCAAGGCGTGAAATTCATTGGCTATTTTTCATGCGCAATGCAGCGCATGTCTTGTCGCGTCTGAAACGAGCTGTCCTGCAGTAAAAATTTCTTCGAGGAACAAACATCGGATTTTCCGGTCTAGCCGTCTCCTGCCACACGTGTCGTCAGGAAAGACGCCCTTCAACCAGACCGGAAATCCATCATGCCAATACGAACAACAAGCATGTCTCCCCTGCTCTTTTGCCTGACGCTCGCTGCCTGCGGCGGCGGCTCCAGTTCCAACCCCGCTGCTTCAACCACGACCGATGCCGCCAGCGGCATTGCGCCTGCGGCAAGCAATGCCACAGCATCGGCCGGCACCGATATCGCAAGCACTGCCACGATGACGGACTCAGCGATCGCTCCCATCGCCGTACCAAGCGCAACCGCCATTTCTGCTGCAGCCACGTCCTCCATGCCACCCGCGACATCGGACTCGGTTACCACAACGACAAACGTATCGAGTACCGGCACACCCGCTGCCGATTCCGCTGGCACGGCTTCTTCCGACATCGTCGTCGCGTCGGCCGGAAGCACCCCTGTTGCCGTCACACCTGCAAGCACTTCATCCAGCAGCACCGTCGTGCCGGCAGGCCAGGACGCCTCGCAATACGTCCTCACCTTCCGCGACGAATTCGATTCGGGCACCAGCTTCGACACTTCGCGCTGGACGACCGATATTTACTACAAGACCAACAACCCGACGAAGAATTACAACGTCGCCAACGGCTCGCTCAACATCTGGCCCGCGCTTGATGGCAAGGGTACATTTTTCGACCGCACCGTCGTCAGCGCAGGACGCTTTTCGCAGCAGTACGGCTTCTTCGAAGTCGAAGCAAAGCTGCCAGTCGGTGCCGGACTGCATCCCGTCATTTCACTGACCGCCGACAACGGTCCCGAGATCGCGCTCATGCACGCCTACTCCGGCGCACCGAACGGCGCGTGGTCCAATAGCAGCTTGCATCCGGTCGACTACGTCTACACGGCGATGAGCGGTCCCGACAACTTCATCGGTGAAGTCCGGGCCCGCACATTCCGCAGCATGCCCGACCTCTCAGCCGCATTCCACAAATACGGTGTGCGCTGGGATGCCAATACCGTCACCTATTACCTCGACGGCGTGCAACTCGGCCAGTCGATCGCGCACAACGCGATCCGCACGCCGATGTATTTCTATATCGGCTTGTGGATGGTGAATGAGGAAACTTCGCCCGCCATTGGCAGCGGCACACTGAGCGCGTCGAATCCGTACACACCCACCGGCAGCAGCAATGCCCTTCAGGTAAATTACGCGCGCGCGTGGCGCTTCAAGAATTGATTGCAGCAGCCAACCCGGCGCAGGCCCTGTCATACCTGGGTCGCGCCGGGATCTACCGTCTTACGTAGGTGAGATAAAGATAGCTCGCAAAGAGCACTGCGATCACCACGCATGACGCCGCGAACCCGATGCCCGCGCTCATGCAGAAGAGCGCCGCGCACAAATGATCGCCGCTGCCGGCAGTCGTGGCCGTCATCTGGTCCGACAGGATGCGGGTAAGCTGCATCAGGCACACCGCAATGCCTATCCATTTGCCGACATAGAAAGGCAATACATTGCGACGTGCACGGTTGTAACGATAGTTGGCGATGCGTTGCTCGGCGCTGCCGCGCGCGGCATCCCGAAACATCCAGAAAGGGATGGCGAGCCGCCACCAATATTGAAGTGCCGATGCGCAGTCCTCGCGCAGCGGCCGGGTGTTGTTTTCCATGGAAACCGGAACCTCCTGCTTCTTAGTCAAGATTCCACCGGCACTGTTCCGCCGCGGGACCACTTCAGGTTAAGACACTTTTGGCCGGACGCAACATCAACCCCGCACGCCAAGCACCGGTATGACCGATGCAGGTGAAGATGTCGCCTTGCTTCGCACGGCCGGCTCCCGCTGTTCATCCATGCCGCCCAAGGCCGCATCGCGACCGCAGCCACCCAGCACGGCAGTCCATACCAGCATCGCGGCAATCGTGCGCAAGCCCGTTCGGTAAAAAAGCATGCGCTTCCCCTCGTTGGTGACAGCGCGATAGACCAATACTGTCGCGCAATGTTCCCAATCACCAATTCCCGCCACAAGAACCGCTACAATCCGGTGACGAACCAACAAGGAGCGCCTGAATGAGTCGATGCCGTTTTCTCCGCGCCGCAGGCCTTGCGCTGATTGCTGCGTTGCCGGCCCTGTCCCAGGCGCAGGACGATTTCGATTTCAAGCGCGCCCAATCGGCAGCGAGCGACCGCGCCCGCAAGGAGATGGAAGAAATCTATTCGCAGGGCGAGCAGAAACTTGCGCCGCCATGGCGCGGATTGCGCATGCAGGACGATGCTGCCGTCTTCATTCGTGCCGAAACGGCAAGCGCCGGCAAGAACCAGGTTTCAATCTGGACCGAACGTGAACTCGCGGTGCCCGACTACTTCGAAAAGGAAAAACCATACAGCTCGGTACGGGAGCGTTTCGTCGTCGACTGCGGCGCGCGGCGCCTTGGCGTGGCGGAATGGGCGTACTACAGCGGCCGCTATGCCAGCGGCGCGGTAGTCGCGCACGACAGGAATGCGCAGCCCGACATGAGCGAATTTCTGCCCGATTCGCTCGAATCGCAAATCCACGCAGTGGCCTGCCCCAAGCCCCCACCGAAACCAGTTCGCAAACCAAAGAAACCCGTCAAACCAAAAACCGGCGAAGACAAGGCTGCAACGTCGAAGGACGCACAGAAACAGGTTCCGAAAAAGGAGGCCGCCAAACCGGCTCCCAAAGAAGCGAAAAAAGTAGTTCGCAAGGAAAGCCGGTACACGCCGCGCAGGGTGCAGATCCAAAGAAAAAAGCCCGCACCCCAGAGTGAGGACGCGGGCAAAGCTACTGCTACTGCAGGGAGGAGGTGAGACATGAACACTATAGCGACGCCTGCTCCCGCCACGGCAAGCCTTTACAAAACATTACCCTGCATACACTACGATACAGAATGGCAAATTTCGGGAATATCGCCTGTCGCTGCCATGTAATCTTGGGCAATGGCGGCAACATGCGCTCCATGGGTTGCAGTTCCCGCGCCATCTGCTTATAATGCGGCCTCTTTTCCCCGATAGCTCAGTCGGTAGAGCGACGGACTGTTAATCCGCAGGTCCCTGGTTCGAGTCCAGGTCGGGGAGCCACAGAATTCAAAGGCTTAGTCGCAAGACTAGGCCTTTTTTCTTTCCGCAACGTGACACCAACGTGACAGCG
>DASVLM010000882.1:0-1931 GCA_036384875.1 Noviherbaspirillum sp. | reverse complement strand
GCGGCGAATGCCGGGTTGAACAGAACGGGAACTGCCAACAGGACGGCACCGAGTAGAACTTTCATGTTTTCTCCTTAGTATCGATTCATTCGAGGAATGAGGCTGTGACCTGCACGCTTTCGGTCGCTTCCATTACAGCATTGATATCGTCAATTGCCAACCCTGTTGCCCGAGTGCAGCTTATGGCTCGAACTCATGGCCCGGAAAGCCAGATCATCGCGCTGGCGGTCGATAGGCACCGCCTTATTATTGTGCTAATTTAAGTGGCGATCAATTTTCCGGACAGATATGCCTAATAGCAGCAGATCAACCGATTCGCGCAGGGAACCCACGCAACGGCACGCTCGCCGCCGCCGCAGTTTTGGCCGCATGTCGGACCAGGAAATGCGGGTAGTGTTCGAATCGCTGGAGCCGCGATCGTGGCTCATGAAGCGTAAGCGTTGGGTACAGGCAGCCATCGCGGTATTGATTGCGATTTGCGCCCTGGCCTTGATCGAACTGAAGATGCCACGCCACGGGCTCAGCCTCATCAGCATGCAACGATCCGACACGACTGCCTTGCCGAAAATCCGCGGCTATTCTTCGGCAAGCAATTCCGCCAGGCAGGGCACACCGGCTAGCGCCATGTTCAGTCCGTCGCAAGACCTGGAAAACCAGGGCGTTCGTTACGAATCGCCCCTGGACTTCTGAATGATCGGCAGCCTCAACACCACTTCCAGCCCGCCGCCGGGATGATTTCGCAATTTCAGCGTGCCTCCGTGCTGCTCGGCGATATTACGGGCAATCGTCAAACCTAGTCCGGTGCCGCCGGTGTCGCGCGAGCGTGATGTCTCAAGGCGATAGAACGGATCGAATACCTTTTCCGTCTCGTCTTCCGGTATGCCGGGGCCATCGTCCCGGATGCGTATCACCGCGAATCCGCCTTCGAGCGCGGCGCTGACTTTGGCCTGGCGCCCATATTTGACAGCATTGTCGAGCAGATTGGTCAGGCAGCGCCGCAGCGCGACCGGCCTCGCCATCACGGATGCCGATGTATTGGCTTGCGCAGTGGCAGCCTGGCCGGCATCGCTGGCGTCAGCGGTGACGCTGTCGATGAGGGAGTCCAGATCGAGGCGTTGCGGTGTTTCGGTCGAATCCAGGCTGCGCGCGAGGTCCAGTCCTTCGCGCACCATGGTCTGCATGGCGGAGAGATCGCTCAGCAACTTGGCGCGCAAGTCTTCGTCATCCACTTTTTCCAGACGCAGCCGCAGGCGCGTGAGCGGCGTTTGCAGGTCGTGCGTGATGGCGGCCATGATGTGCGAGCGCTGCCGGATGTGATGTCGAATCCGCAACTGCATCGCATTGAATGCGGCGGCAGCCTGGCGGATTTCCGTGGCGCCTTGCTCCGGCAGCGGCGGTCTTTCGATGTCGTTGCCGAGCTCGGTGGCCGCTTGCGCAAGGCGGTTGAGCGGGCGCAGCGCCATGCGCGCCACGACAGCGGCCAGCGCAACGACACAGAGGATGAACAGCGCGCCGTAGGTAAGGAGGTCGCGCGGCGCGGCAAACGAAATCGGACGCGGCGGCGTGGCTGCGATGCGAAGGCGGGTACCGTCCTGCAGCGTCACCAGCAGTGCTTCGCACGGCAGGCGGAAATCGGAAGGGGGCGCGTAATGGGCTGGGGCCGGTCCCTTGGGCGGCGCACAGTCGTCCGGATGAACTTCGGTGGAAACCACCTGATGTCCGGGCGGCAAGCGTTTTGCCAGCCGTTCCGCCAGGTCCGACTGGTGTTGCTGCATGCTCTCTGACGGTTCGGCCATTTGCGCGCGAACGCCGACGCCGCGCGCAGCCGCCAGGTAGGGGACGCGCAGTTCCGGCGGCAGGCCTTCAACCGCGAATACGAACTGGGCAACGCGCTCCACCGCGTGGAAGTCGCGGAATTGCCCGATCATCCG
>DASVLM010000881.1:0-1827 GCA_036384875.1 Noviherbaspirillum sp. | reverse complement strand
ATGGTATCGTGGTGCGCCACTGGCGCGCGCAGGACAGCGGCTTTGCCGCGAGAGACGTGGCCGATATCGTCATCGAATTCTTCGCCTGCGACATCCCCGAAGCCTACATCGCCGCAATGGCCGAACGCGAGCCGCGTGCCGTCTGGTTCAACCTCGAAGGCCTGACGGCGGAAGAGTGGGTCGAAGGTTGCCATCGCCTGCCCTCGCGCCATCCACGCCTGCCTCTCACCAAGCATTTTTTCTTTCCCGGGTTTACGGACAAGACCGGCGGCCTGATCCGTGAGTCGGGACTTGAGGAGGATCGGCGCCGCTTCACGGACGATCCCGCGGCTGTCCATGACTTTCTTGATTCGCTTGGCCTGTCGCAGCAAGAGCGGCAAGCGTTCAAGGTCTCGCTATTCTGCTATCCGCACGCGCCTGCAGCGGCGCTGTTCGATACCTGGCGCAATGGCAATGAGCCCATCACCTGCCTCGTCCCCGAAGGCGTGGCGCGTGAGGCTGTGGAAGCATTCATCGGCGGCCCCGCGCCCGCAGGCGCAACGGGCAGCCAGGGCATGCTGACGGTGCGCGTGCTGCCCTTTTTGCCGCAAACGGACTACGACAAGCTGCTCTGGGCTTGCGACTTCAATTTCGTTCGCGGCGAGGATTCCTTCGTCCGCGCGCAATGGGCTAAGAAGCCCTTCGTCTGGCACATCTACCCGCAGGACGAGAACCTGCACCACACCAAGCTGCGTGCTTTCCTCGGGCTTTATGCCCCAGGACTCAAAGCCCTGACGGAGTTTTCTCTTGCCTGGAATGATGCCGAGGCCACCGATTTGCCGGCACAGTGGCCAGCCTTGCAAGCCGAACGGCAGCAAATTCTTTCCCGTGCGGAAAATTGGTGCGCAAAGATGCAAGAAAACGGTGATGTGACGGCGAATATGCTCAAATTTGCCGAGTCAATTGCCTCAGATGAACGGCAAAAGCAGATATACTGTGCGGTTGTTCCTGAGCGCGTCGTGTCGCGCATTTTCTTGATAAATCATGCGCTTACCGTGCGTCCTGCCATGAAGCGACCGATTATCTCCCTATCACTTGGTGTGTATATATTATGAAATTTGCAAAAGAAGTTCGTGTCGGCAACATCATCATGGTGGGCAACGAGCCCTTCATCGTTCTGCGTTCCGACGTCAACGGTTCCAGCCGTACCGGTTTCACCTACAAGTGGAAGATGAAGAACCTGCTGACGAACGCGCCGCTGGAAAACGTGTTCCGCGGCGACGACAAGTTCGAAGTCGTCGTGCTCGACAAGAAGCCGGTCTCCTATTCCTACTTCGCCGATCCGCTGTACGTCTTCATGGATGAAGAGTACAACCAGTACGAAGTCGAAGGCGAAAACATGGTCGACGCCTTGAACTACCTCGAAGACGGCATGCAATGCGAAGTGGTGTTCTACAACGGCAAGGCCATCTCGGTCGAACTGCCCACCACCATCGTGCGCGAAATCACCTACACCGAACCGGCCGTCAAGGGCGATACCTCGGGCAAGGTTCTGAAGCCCGCCAAGCTCTCCACCGGCTTCGAAATCCCCGTGCCGCTGTTCGTCGGCATCGGCGACAAGATCGAAATCGATACGCGCACCGGCGAATACAAGAGCCGCAGCAAGTAATCGGATATCGCATCAAGCAAAAAAGCCGCAGGTGTCTGCGGCTTTTGTTTTTTGGGGTTGTTGGGCTAGGAGCCTGCGCGGCAGAAGCGAGTCGGCTGCAATGGATGGAGAAAAGTCCCACTTTGCCCCCGTTTTTCCGGCTGTAGCTACGGCTACAGTCCTCAAAAGCGAGGCCAAAT
>DASVLM010000880.1:0-9015 GCA_036384875.1 Noviherbaspirillum sp. | reverse complement strand
CTTCAGCAATCATCTTGCCGTGGTCGATCACTGCCAAACGATCGCATAAGCGCTCCGCTTCATCCATGAAATGCGTCGTCAGGACAATGGTCTTTCCCCCGGATAGCAACGTCTTCAATCTGTCCCAGATCATGTGCCTGGCTTGCGGATCGAGCCCGGTAGTCGGCTCGTCCAGGAAGATGATGTCGGGATCGTTGATCAGCGCGCGCGCCAAGGTTAATCGCCGCCGCATGCCACCGGAAAGCTCACCTATTCGCGCATCCTTCTTTGCGGTGAGGTTGGCGAACTCAAGCAGGCGGGGAATGCGCGCCTTGATTGCCACATCGCTATCGCCAAAGTAACGTCCAAACACCTGAAGATTTTCGGCAACAGTGAAATCGGGATCAAGATTGTCTCCCTGCGGCACCACGCCGACTCGGAGCCGCGCCTGCCGGGCATCTTTCGGCACCGCATGGCCGGCAAGCCTGATCTCGCCGCTGTCAGGGACCGTCAGACCGAGGCATAAGCGAAGCGTCGTGGTCTTGCCCGCACCGTTCGGGCCAAGTAATCCGTAACATTCACCGCTCCGCAATTTGAAAGACAAGTTATCAACTACGGTTGTACGCGATGCCCCATTGCCATAGGACTTGCACAGATTTGCGATAGACAGAATACCGGCATTCGTCATGCTGGATCGGCACTTAGAAAAGCATTCATCTTGCCATAAACGTTCGTGGGGGGGATTGAATAGGGGCTTTTTCTGATTTCTTACATCGCGGGCCGTGACCTGCAATCGTTGTGGCTCGATAAGAAAAAAAGACAGGTTAAGCCTTAATGCCGCTCAGTTAGTGTCTTTCTTGAGATAGCGAACGCTGTAGCGCTTGGGGCTCGACTTGACGACACGGGAGCATTCACGCCCCCGTCGTTTTTCCAGCGTTGCCACAGACAAGCGCGCACGCAATCGCTGCAGCAAAGCAGGCAACTTGCCTGGGCACGCGTGGCGGCGGCCCACATCATTTCGTACTGAATCGTGTGCAGCGTGCGCACAAAGCTCAGATCGGTCGGTTCCAGTTTGGCTTCAAGCTCGGCCTCGGCCATTTCCAACTGAATCAGGTTGTACGCAATGAGCGCGCCCCAGATTTCCTGGTACACCCCCTCGACCGTTCTGCTGCGCAGCGTCAATGCCATGCCCAGCATCGATTGCTTCCGTTCGCGGTAGCTCGTCTCTACTTGCCGGCGGCGACACACGCATCTTCACGATGGCATCGTCCTCGCTGCCCGCCACCACTTCCCAGCATGCGTCGGCCCGCGCCGGAATCAGGAAATGGCGGTTCTCGCCCTGCCTGGTCAGACCACAGAGAATCTCGGCGGCGAAAAACCCGTTGTCGAACACGGTCAGGGAATGGTCCGGGATGCGAGGTACCCGCTGCCTGGCATACAGCATCTCATTGGTGTCGTAGCAGCCGAAGGCCACTTCACCCACCAGATGCATCGGAATGGCCGTCAGGCTCATCGCCCGCACCTGCGGATAGCTCGATACCTTGCCCCTGGGGTAGCCCTGAGCGCCGAAATGTTCGCATTTGGCCGGGCTGTCGGCGGTGCGCAGCGTGTGCCGGCCATGGCCACAAGCTCAGTCCCTTGAAGGCGTGTTGCTCTGCATCCCGCACCGTCCAGGCCTGTACCGTCTTCTCGAACAGCCAGGCCAGCGGCTCATGCCCGGTGCGCTCGCGCACCTGCGTCACGGCGCTTTTGCTGACAAACGACCGGCTCTGCCCCCATAACGCCAGATCCAGGTCATCGACCACCTCGCTGATCTACTGGTGCCGATACAGCGCCAGCGCAATGACGAGCCAGACCACTTGCTCGGCCGGCAAGCATCGCTTGCGAATGCTGGCGCGATCCGTCGCCTGCACCGTCTGGTCGATCCACTCGCGCCGCAGATGCGCCACCAGCCAGCCCAGGCCGGTCGCCGGCAGGGCTTCATGCAGGTATTGGAGATAGGCGCCAAGCATGGAGCCACAACGTTAACAGCTCCTGCCAGCGTTTACAATTCAAAAACAAAAATGCCGTTCAGCGCTTAACTGAACGGCATTACAGACGAAGTCTGGTTTTTTAGAAAGCTTGTTCTGAATCCTATTACTCAGCTGTCGGAACTTCTGCGGCGTCGCTAATTTCCGGACGGTCAACCAGTTCGACGAAAGCCATTGGCGCATTGTCGCCTTGGCGGAAGCCCATCTTCAGGATGCGAATATAGCCGCCGTTGCGGGTGGCGTAGCGCGGGCCGAGCTCGGAGAACAGCTTGCCGACAATCTCACGGTCGCGCAGGCGATTGAATGCCAAGCGCTTGTTCGACAAGTTATCGGTCTTGCCCAAGGTGAGGATGGGCTCGACGACGCGGCGCAGTTCTTTTGCCTTCGGCAGAGTGGTCTTGATCGCTTCGTGGCGCAACAAGGAAACGGTCATGTTGCGCAGCATCGCTAGACGGTGCGACGAAGTACGGTTCAGTTTGCGGAGGCCATGGCGGTGACGCATATTATTTCCTTTCCAGGTTGAGTTTTAAATCCAGCTCTTCTATCGACCGAGTCGAAGCCCGGTGCGGGCCGGTAAATACTATTAGTAATTAATATTGTTCTTACTGCTAGAAACAACCGAGAGCCGCCATGAACAGGCGGCTCCCAGCAGAGTTACTTTTCCAGACCAGCCGGCGGCCAGTTCTCGAGCTTCATGCCCAAGGTCAGACCACGTGATGCGAGTACTTCTTTGATTTCGTTCAGGGACTTGCGACCCAAGTTCGGCGTCTTGAGCAGCTCGTTTTCACTACGCTGGATCAGGTCACCGATGTAGTAAATATTCTCGGCCTTCAAGCAGTTTGCGGAACGGACCGTAAGCTCGAGATCGTCCACCGGACGCAGCAGTATTGGATCAACTGCCGGAGCACGGGACGGCGCTTCTGCAGCAGCCTCTGTGCCTTCCAGCGCTGCGAACACATTCAGTTGGTCAACCAACACGCGGGCAGATTGGCGGATCGCTTCTTCCGGCGAGATCACTCCGTTAGTCTCGATGTTTATCACCAATTTGTCGAGGTCTGTGCGCTGTTCCACACGAGCAGATTCCACGGCGTAGGAAACGCGGCGTACGGGCGAAAACGACGCATCGAGTATGATGCGGCCGATCGTCTTGTTGGCATCTTCAGACAGGCGGCGGACATTACCCGGGACATAGCCGCGACCCTTTTCCACTTTGATCTGCATGTCCAGCTTGCCACCTGCAGTCAGATGAGCAATAACGTGATCGGGATTGATCAATTCAACATCGTGCGGCAGGTCGATATCCGATGCCAGCACGGCGCCTTCGCCTTCCTTCTTCAGGGTCAGCGTGACTTCATCGCGATTGTGCAGCTTGAACACCACACCCTTAAGGTTCAGCAGCATGTCGACGACGTCTTCCTGCACACCGTCCAGCGAAGAATACTCGTGCACGACGCCGGCGATCGTTACTTCGGTCGGCGCATAGCCAACCATGGACGACAGCAGCACGCGACGCAGCGCGTTACCGAGCGTATGGCCATAACCACGCTCGAATGGCTCCATGACCACCTTGGCGTGGCCGGCACCGAGTGCTTCAACTTCGATAATACGGGGTTTCAACAGGCTGTTTTGCATGAAATGTCCTTTTCAATACCCTCGGCTCGTTACACCGATAAGGCTGATGGCATCACAAAGAAGAAAACCCGCCCCTTCATTACCTGAGGCGGGTTGGGGGAAAAAATTAACGGGAATACAATTCGACGATCAGCGACTCGTTGACATCGTTGGCGATTTCAGAACGGTCCGGCATCGACTTGTACGTGCCTTCCATTTTCTTGCCGTCGACATTGACCCACGACGGCATTCCGCTCTGCTCAGCGAGCGAGATCGCTTCAACGATACGCGTTTGCTTCTTTGCCTTTTCACGGACAGCTACGACATCGCCCGCCTTGACTTGATAGGAGGCGATATTGACGACATTGCCGTTCACCGTAATCGCCTTGTGGCTGACCAACTGGCGCGCTTCTGCGCGAGTGGAGCCAAAACCCATGCGGTAGACGACGTTGTCCAGACGGGATTCGAGCAGCTTCAGCAAGTTTTCACCGGTGTTGCCCTTGCGGCGATCAGCTTCGGCGAAATAGCGGCGGAACTGGCGCTCGAGAATGCCGTACATGCGCTTGACCTTCTGCTTTTCGCGCAGCTGGTTGCCGTAATCAGACGTACGGGCACCGGAAGTGCGGCCGTGCTGGCCGGGCTTGGAATCCAGCTTGCACTTGGAATCCAGCGAGCGGCGTGCGCTCTTCAGGAACAGGTCGGTGCCTTCACGGCGGGAGAGTTTAGCTTTCGGTCCAATATAACGTGCCACGTTAATTTCCTTTTGTTGAATGACGCCCCGTCCAGATCCCGATTAAGTAGTCCGAGATCTGCCAGGCGCTAGTCTGATCTGCTTACAATCAGACAGTGGTCTTAAGAACAAAACCCGCCAAGTTTGTTGGCGGGCAATTTTACTGCAGTTACTACCACAAATGCTTTAGATGCGACGACGCTTCGGCGGACGGCAGCCGTTATGAGGTACCGGAGTCACGTCTTGGATCTGGGTGATCTTCAGGCCAAGGCTATTCAGTGCGCGTACGGCAGATTCACGACCCGGACCTGGACCCTTGATGCGCACTTCCAAGTTCTTCACACCATATTCCATGGCAACCTTGCCAGCTGCTTCAGCCGCAACCTGTGCCGCGAACGGGGTCGACTTACGCGAACCTTTGAAGCCAGCGCCACCGGAAGTTGCCCAAGACAACGCGTTACCTTGGCGATCGGTGATGGTGATGATGGTGTTGTTGAAGGAAGCGTGGATATGTGCTACGCCTTCGGCAACATTCTTTTTAACCTTCTTGCGCACGCGTGCTGCTGCGGCGTTGTTCGGGGCTTTTGCCATGATGATTTCCTATCCGACTACGAGTCTAACTGCGCTGGATTACTTCTTCAGCGACTGAGCTGCCTTACGCGGGCCCTTACGGGTACGGGCGTTGGTGCGTGTGCGCTGGCCGCGGACCGGCAGGCCCTTGCGATGACGCAGGCCGCGATAGCAACCCAAGTCCATCAGGCGCTTGATGCTCATCGACACTTCACGGCGCAGGTCACCTTCCACCACGAACTTGCCAATCGCGTCACGCAGCTTTTCCAGCTCGTTATCGTCCAAGTCCTTGACCTTCTTCGTGGTCGAAACACCGGTCTGCTCACAGATCTGCTCAGCTCGCGGACGGCCGATGCCATAGATCGCCGTAAGGCCGATCACGGTGTGCTGGTGATTGGGGATATTCACCCCTGCAATACGTGCCATTCGTTATTCCTCGATCGATAACGTTAATTAACCTTGGCGCTGCTTGTGGCGCGGCTCCGTGCAGATGACACGGACAACGCCCTTGCGCTTGATGATCTTGCAGTTGCGGCAGATCCGCTTGACTGATGCGAGCACTTTCATTTTTGCCCTCTTTCTTACAGTTCTGGTTACTCTTATTTGGTACGAAACACGATACGTGCCCGGCTCAAATCATAGGGTGTCAATTCCACCGTTACCTTATCGCCAGGTAGGATGCGAATGTAGTTCATGCGCATCTTGCCGGAAATATGTCCGAGTACTACATGTCCGTTTTCCAACTTGACCCTGAAGGTTGCATTCGGGAGATTTTCAAGAATTTCTCCCTGCATCTGGATTACGTCGTCTTTTGCCATGCGGTCTCTTCGTTTCTCCTGACGGTCCGTCGCAAGCTCAGCGCGTCGGCATCCCGCCCTTGAAATTCGCCTTGCGGAGCAGCGACTCGTACTGCTGCGACATCACGTAGTTCTGCACCTGCGCCATGAAATCCATCGTCACTACGACGATAATCAGCAGCGACGTGCCACCGAAGTAGAAGGGCACCTTCCAACGCGCAATCAGGAATTCCGGCAACAGACAAACCAAGGTGATATACACGGCACCGGCCAACGTCAGTCGCATCAAAATCTTATCAATATAGCGCGCGGTCTGGTCACCCGGGCGTATACCCGGGACGAATGCACCACTCTTCTTCAGATTGTCAGCCGTTTCCTTACTATTGAATACCAAAGCGGTATAGAAAAAACAGAAGAAAACGATCGCAACCGCATACAACAGCGCATGAATCGGCTCGCCCGGAGCCAGCGATGCAGCGAGGTCCTTCAGGAAACGCACGAACGGATTGCTCGTGTCGCCGGAAGTAAACCAGCTTGTAATAGTCGCCGGGAACAGGATGATCGACGACGCAAAGATCGGCGGAATCACCCCAGCCATATTCAGCTTCAGCGGCAGATGACTGCTCTGACCACCGTAAATCTTGTTACCTACTTGGCGCTTGGCGTAATTAACCAGAATCTTTCGCTGACCGCGTTCAATGAACACAACCAAGAAAGTCACTGCCGCTACGATCACACAGATCAAAATTGCAGAAAGTGCGTTCATCGAGCCTGTACGCACTAACTCCAGTAAACCTCCAATGGCATTCGGCAAACCCGCCGCAATACCGGCAAAGATGATGATCGAAATACCGTTGCCTAGACCGCGCTCAGTGATTTGTTCACCCAACCACATTAGAAACATTGTACCGGTCACCAGCGTCACCACTGTCGTGAGACGGAACGCGACACCAGGATCAATCACCAACCCGGCTTGCGACTCAAGCGCCACGGCAATACCCAACGCCTGGAAAGTTGCCAGAACCAGCGTGCCGTACCGCGTATACTGCGTAATCTTGCGACGTCCGGCTTCGCCTTCCTTCTTCAAGGCCTCCAATTGCGGCGACACAATTGACATCAACTGCATGATGATCGATGCCGAAATGTACGGCATGATCCCCAATGCAAATATCGTGAAGCGCGAGAGTGCACCGCCCGAGAACATATTAAACATTCCCAAAATGCCGCCTTGGTTTTGCTTAAACAGCTGAGACAGTTGAGTCGGGTCAATTCCCGGCACCGGAATGTGCGCACCGATGCGATAAACCACGAGAGCAGCAAGCAGGAACCATAGGCGCCCCCATGGGAAGCCGCTTGCCGCACTTTTAGCGAGTTGGGGAGTCGTCGCCAATTATTGCTCCGTAACCGGCAGCTTACGCCACCGAACCACCAGCAGCTTCGATGGCAGCCTTGGCACCCTTGGTGGCAACCAGGCCCTTCAACATCACTTTCTTGGTCAACTCGCCGGCCTTGATAACGCGAACGACACGAGCGAGTTCTGACACAAGACCGGCTTGCTTCAATGCCAACACGTCGATTTCCGCGACAGGCAGCTTTTCGAGGTCTCCCAAGCGAACCTCTGCCTTATACGGGGTTGCCATCGACTTGAAGCCGCGCTTCGGCAGACGACGCTGCAACGGCATCTGACCGCCTTCGAAACCGACCTTGTGAAAACCACCCGAACGCGATTTCTGACCTTTGTGGCCACGACCGGCAGTCTTGCCCAGGCCGGAACCGATACCACGGCCGACGCGACGCTTAGCGTGCTTAGCACCGGCTGCGGGTTGAATAGTGTTCAATTCCATGATTTGCTCCGTTCGCAAGCGCAGGGCTTACGACACCACTTTCACGAGATACGAAACCTTGTTGATCATGCCGCGAATGGACGGCGTATCTTGCAGTTCCGAAACCGAATTCACACGACGCAGACCAAGGCCGCGAACGGTGGCACGATGGTCCTGACGAGTGCCGATTAGGCCCTTGACCAGCTTCACTTTGATTGTGTTTGCCATTCGAATCACCTTAACCCAGGATTTCTTCAACGGACTTGCCGCGCTTGGCCGCAATTTCCGAAGGAGTGCTCATGCTGGCGAGACCGTTTAGCGTGGCGCGAACCATGTTGTACGGATTGGTAGATCCGTAGGACTTAGCAACCACGTTAGTCACACCCATTACTTCGAAAATCGCGCGCATAGGACCGCCGGCGATCACACCAGTACCATCCTTGGCCGGCGAAATCATGACCGTGGATGCGCCGTGTTTGCCGGTCACGGTGTGCTGCAGCGTACCGTTCTTCAACGTGACCTTGATCATTTTGCGACGTGCTTCTTCCATCGCCTTTTGGACAGCGACCGGAACTTCCTTTGACTTGCCTTTGCCCATGCCGATGCGACCGTCACCATCACCCACCACGGTCAATGCGGCGAAACCCATGATACGACCGCCCTTAACCACTTTAGTGACACGGTTGACCGCAATCATCTTTTCGCGCAGACCGTCGTCGCGCTCTTCGCCTTGCTGCATCTTTGCTTGCATTTTTGCCATGACGATTCTTCCTTAGAACTTCAGACCGGCTTCGCGCGCAGCTTCCGCGACCGCCTTGACGCGACCGTGATAACGGAATCCGGAGCGGTCGAATGCGACCTCGGTAATACCAGCCTTCAGAGCCTTCTCCGCCACACGCTTTCCGATCAGGGCTGCAGCGGCTGCATTGCCACCCTTACCCGACTTGCCGGCGAGTTCCTTGCGCACCTCATCTTCCAGCGTGGAAGCTGAAGCCAGTACCTTGGCGTCCGGGCCGATGATATTTGCGTAGATGTGCAGGTTAGTACGATGCACAGCCAGCCGGTTCACCTTCAACTCCGCGATCTTCGCGCGAGTTTGGCGTGCGCGGCGCAGACGTGATTCTTTCTTGTTCATCGTCAACCCCTATTACTTCTTCTTGGTTTCTTTGAGCACCACAACTTCGTCCACATAGCGGACGCCCTTACCCTTGTAAGGCTCAGGGCTGCGGTAAGCACGAACTTCAGCGGCGGTCTGACCAACCTTCTGCTTGTCGACACCTTTGATCAGGATTTCAGTCTGCGACGGTGTTTCGCACTTCACACCTGCAGGCATCTGATGCACCACCGGATGCGAAAATCCGAGGGACAAGTTCAACTTGTCGCCTTGGGCCTGTGCGCGAAATCCCACACCGACAAGCGATAGTTTCTTCTCGAAACCCTTGGTGACACCGTCGACCATGTTATTAACCAACGCA
>DASVLM010000879.1:0-6792 GCA_036384875.1 Noviherbaspirillum sp. | reverse complement strand
ACCGGCGGCGACAACGGCGGCGGATATATGCTCTCCGCTGCCGGCGTGCCGATGCAGGACGGCGACCCGGTCTACGGCTACGCCAACGACGGCCATCATCACCAGCCCGACCTTGAACACCGAATGGGATCACATCTCCTTAAGCCAATCCGAGCTCGGCCGGTATCGTCATCGGCATTTGGCAGAACGTATTTTTTGATAACTTAGTCGCGGATACAAATATGCATCAGCCGATCGGCGTAACGATAGGGAAAATCAACATCGAAAATCCAGATTACTTCCAAACCCCGCCTTGAGCCGCTCCAGCGCACTCTTGTGGATTTGCGAAATACGCCCTTTCGACAGACCAAACATGCCGGCAATTTCCTCGAAGGGAATCTGCTGCAGATAATGCAATTTGATGACACGCCGCTCCTTGTCCGGAAGGCATTCCAGTAATTCCGCAACTTTTTTGTACAGGTGCTTTAGTTCAATGCTCCCGTAAACGCTCTCCTCGTAACTTTCCTCTTCCTGCTGATACATTCCTGTGCCTTCAAGCGCAAAGCCGACGGCCAGGCCGATGGCGAGTTCGGCAAGATAGCTGAATACGGCTTCTGTGTCCTTGGGCTTTGGCTTGGCCATCTCCGACTTCAACGCCTTGGCGCGGTCGGCCAGCAGGTGCTTGCGTGCACTGATTTGCTCATGTTTTTCGCTGAGCGAGACGATGCCATTCAGAATGGCACCGTTGATGCGCAATGCGGAAAATGCTTCGAACCTGGGCGTGATGGCAGGATCGAAACGATCCACGGACTCGATCAATCCAACCGAGGCGAACTGCAGGTAATCGGAAAATTCCAGCTCGGCCTGAATGCGATTCGCATATGTCTTTGCGGCCAGCATGCGCGCAAATGGCAGGTAGTGCTCGATGAGTTGCTCACGCAAAGCTGGGTCACCGTTCTGGCGATAGGCATGCCAGAACGGCAGCATCGATTCAGCGTTGCCGTTGCTCCAACCCGATTTTATTTCAACGCCCAGCACGTCGTCCTGACTCGTGACCGGTTATGCAAATGTGCCCAGCAACGACCGCACCACGAGATTCCACCCGTCCATCAGTACGAACATCAATATCTTCAACGGCAAAGCGATTGAAGCCGGTGGAACCATCATCATTCCGAGCGACATCAAGGCGCTCGATACGATAAGGTCAACCAGCAGGAAGGGCAGGAAGATCACGAAGCCGATCTGGAATGCCGAACGCAGCTCGGACAGCATGAATGCAGGCACGAGCTGGAGCATGCCGATGTCGTCCTCTGTTTTCGGCTGCTCTGCTTTAGACAATTCCACCATCAGCGCCATGTCCTGTTCGCGGGTTTGCCTCACCATGAACTGCCGCAGCGGCTTGATGCCTTCACCCGCCGCCTTTTCCATCGATATCTTGCCTTCCATGAAGGGTTGGTAGGCTTTCGTTTTCGCTTCCTGCAGCGGCGAGGACATGGTGAAGAACGTGAGGAACAGCGCCAGACTGACGATGACCGTATTGGGCGGTGTTTCCTGCATCCCGAGCGCATGACGCAGCATGGAGAGAACGATCACGATGCGCACGAAGGAGGTCATCGACATCAGGATGGCCGGTGCCAGGCTGAGTATTGTCAGGCCCAGCAGGATCTTGATGGCGGAAGAAATTTCTCCAGGCGATGCAGCTCCTCCGCTGCCGAAGTGCACCTGGACGCCGGGCAAGGAAAAGGAAGAGTCCGCGCACCATGCAGGCGCAGTCCACAGCAGCGCCAACAGCAGTACAACAGCGGCCCTGAGTCCACCGATATTTCGAGCGAACCTGCGTGTCATGTCGCAAGCCTTTCCGAATCGCCGGCGTTCGCTTCCGTACTTGTGATGGCGGTGACGCCGTGTTCGCTTTGTGCAATCAGGTAGACCGAATCGGCGAATCGCACCGCATGCAGTGTGGCGCGGGTGCCGATACGCTGCGTTTCCAGCAATTCGATATACCTGCGCCGCGCGCCTGCGGCTCCCGGCAAGCGTAGCTGGCGCTTGAGGAAGAACAGGATGCCGGCCAGCACAAGGCCGCAAACAGTGATTCCCGCGACGAAGCGCGATAAATCACCGCTCGGCGTTGCCTCTTCGCGTTTGTAAGGAATGGCTGAGGAAACCGTCATATTGTTGGCAGGTGCACTTGCCCCGGCTTGTATTTCGGCGGCAGAACTTACGCCAATCTGCATTGCCAGCAACAATGCAACCAGACCGACCCAAACGAGAAACTTCATGCCGGCGCGACTTCGGTAATGCGGACGCCAAAATTGTCATCGATTGCAACCAATTGGCCGCGTGCGAACAATTTACCGTCAACGATGATGTCGATCGGATCGTCAACATGGCGTTCGATTTTCAATACGGAGGATTCCTTGAGCGACATCAGCTCTCCGAGAGTGGTTTGGATATCGCCTACGACCGCTGTTACGCTTACCTTCACGCCGCGCAGAAGCTGGATGTTGTCGCCGACGATCGGGGTTCCGGACGGTTGGGCATTGGATACATCCGGAAGCTCCACGAGCTGTGCTGGGGGCCGTTCTTTTGCTTCGACCATTCTTTTCACCTTTCTTGAAAACGCGTGGAGACCATCATTCGTTGCGAGCAGCTTCCAGTGCCAACGAATGGCCGGCAGCACCGAGATAACCTGAAAACATCGCCTTTCCTTCCGCATTGAATACAGGTAAAGGCTTGTCGACGAGAGAGTCAAGACGAATCACATCGCCGGGGGCGAGTGTCAACAGACTGCAGGCGTTGACGCGAGCTTTGCCAAGCTCGCACTGAAGGGTAATCGCCACATTGCCCAGCACACCGCCTCGCTTGCTAGCGCGTAGTGTCTCCGATAGGGCAACCGGATGTGCGGATATGTTCTTGCGCACGCTTGCTGCGTCGATTATCACCATGATTGCCGCGCTGCCGATCCGTATGCTTGCCGCCAGGGCACCGGAGGCTGCTTTCCTTAAGCTCTCGTCGAAACAGGTTTTCTCTCGTCCCGCATCAAGACTGGCTCCCAATGCTTCGGTAATTTTTCGGCACAGAGCGCCCACGGCAGCTTGGGACGTTTCGTGCGCCAGGCTCGCTGGGCGAAGCTTGTAGCTGCTGCTATAGCGACCGTCGGACGGGAACATCAACGATTGCATCGCATCAATCGCCTTTTCGCTTCCACTCAGCCATATCGAACCTGTTCCGCCAGCGCGATCGCAACAATGCCATTCCGCCTCAGACGCCAGGATTGGTGCTTCCCATGCGCGCTTGCAATCGAGCTGGATTACATCTCGTTTCACGCCCCAGTCCTTGCACCACTCTGCAAGCACGGTGTCGATCTTGCCGTGGATAGATGCAACCGTTGCTCCGGCTATCAGCATGTATGGCCTGACGTTCATCAACGGTGGCCCTTCATGTCGAACAGTTCCTGGATCATGTCATTGGCTGTGCTGACAACATGCGAAGACGCCTGATAGCCACGCTGCATGACTATCAGGTTGCTGAATTCCTGAGACATGTCGACATTCGAGCCTTCCACCACGCTGGATTTCAAGCTGCCGAAGGACTTTGTCTTGGCATAGCCGTAATGCACCGCGGTCGGATTGTTGCTGGTGAATTCATTCGATCCAGCCTGTTCGATGTTGCTCTCGGAGTCGAAGCTGGCAAGCGCAAGACGCGCCCCCTTGACGGTCTGTCCGTTGGAATAGGTCGCAGAGACGAAGCCTTGGTCGTCGAATGCGACATCGGTCAAGGTACCCGCCGCATGCCCGTCCTGCTTGGATACTGCCAGGGTTGAGGTACCCGATGCGGCGAACGACGTGACGGCATTGGAAAAGTCGAACGTCAATGGAATTGAAGCCACCCCGCTCGGCGAATAGGTGACTGCAACGCTGTTGCTTCCGGCCATCGGCAAACCGCTGGCGAACTGGATCGATCCTGTTCCTACAGTGGTTGCGCCGTCGGCAATCGATACGCCCCAGGCGCCGGCGGTCGTCGCATTGTTATTGGTGAAGGTCAGGGTCAGGTTATGCGTTCCCCCGGCTGCGTCGATAACCGACACATTGTTCAACGTGAAGGTCGTCGCGTCGCTCGCCAGGTTGCCGGAGAAGGTGACAGTCCCCGTCACTTTCGGCGAATTGTTCTGGATGCTGGAGAGCGTAATGTCCGCTAATTGGTTTTTGTCGTTGAGAGCCTGCACACGAGAACCATCCACGCGGCTGACAAGATATCCGTCCGCATTGAATTGAAACTGACCGTCTCGGGTATAACGCATCTGCCCGTTGTCGCTCAAAGTAAAAAAGCCTTGTCCGTCGATCCCGACGTCGAGCGCGTTTCCGGTTTGCTGGAATTCGCCTTGCTTGAAGTTGATCGCCGTGGCGAGTGCTTGCAACCCGCCGCCCGACGCCGATCCACCGCCCGTACTGCCGTTACCGAACCCGCTTTGTTGCGAAAACATGTCGGCAAACTGAAGCTGCGATCCTTTGTAGCCTGGCGTGTTCACATTCGTGAGGTTGTTGCTGACCGTACGCAGGCCCTCGGAATAGCCGGTCAGGCCGCTGGTGCCGATATAAATGGTATCCAACATGATGAGGTTATCCTTTAGCGAATGCTGGTCACTTGTGACAGGCTGACGTCGGTAACGGTATTACCGCTCGTCGTATGGACAGACAACTGCGGCGTCCCCGCATTGAAGCTGATGGCGACTACTGTTCCGGTGACGTTGCCGCTGTTTGAACTGACGTCTACTGTTTTGCCGAGCATGCCTACCGACTGAGTGGTCGATTGCTGGGTAAGAAGTTGACTGATCTTGTCATTCAATTGTCGGCTCTGTTCGAGCGTGGTGAACTGCGCAATCTGAGCAATGAATTCCTGGTTGTCGACTGGCTTCAATGGATCCTGGTTGTTCAACTGGCTGGTCAGGATTTTCAGGAAATCCTGAATGCCAAGGTTTCCGACCTGAGATGACGACGCCCCAGCCGCCGCGGTTGCATCAATCGCCATGCGTATTTCCTCCGTTGTTCAATGCTGTTTGATTGATTCTCGATGCTGATTCCGGCTTGTTCCTGCTCGGATTTCCGGAAACAAAAGCATCCATACCGTCACCCCGCTCTTCTTCATGCGCGGAAGAAATCGGTAATTGCTTTCCGTTCACCGTCAAGGCGGTCAATTGCAATGCGGAACGCTGCAATTCACTTTGCAGTGTCTGCGCAACAGAGCAAGCATCAATCTCAGAGAGTTCCGCGTCCCGCACCCATGCCTGGACGGTATTCCCGTTCTGGTAAAGATGAAGATTGCGGATGGCGTACTGGTCGCCTTTGACAACAGTTTCGTTCCTTGTGAGCGATCCTTCAGAGGCATTGCGTGAAATGTCTTCAAACTGCGCGGCCTTGTCTTCCTTCCCGAACAACAGCGTCTCTGTCCGATCGGCGGCTGTGGCCCAGCCGAATGCATTTAATGTCTTTGCCTGCTGGGTTGGGAGAACCGGGGACATACTAGCCACACCAGCAACTTCTGACCGAATCAGCATGTTTGGCGATCGTGAATTTTCACCCTGCAAACCTGTCTCGACCTTAGTCGAGTTTTTGAACAAAGAGCCTATTTCGGAAACCGCCTCCGCTTTGCTGTCAGCAGGCTGAAATCGATCTGTCGTCAACTGCGCAACCGCATGGCTGGTAACGTCACGCGTGTCTTTCTCGATACTCTCCGCACGCGGAGATTCATCTCGTGCAGGAGCTTCTTCCGATTGCATATCGGCTGAAACTTCCCTTTGTGCCGTGTTGCCTGTTACAGAGTTTGCGGCAGGGGCAAAACCTGATCGACCCGTCTCATCCGATAATGAAGGAATGCCCGACATCGAGTCGTCTTGCCCGGCCGACGACGCCGCTCTATCCCGGTACGCGTCTGTGTTACGCCCCCCTGCATCTGTTCCCGAGTGATGCGTTCCCGCATTCGACATCCATGCCTGCTCAAGCTGCAGCAACCAAGCGTTGCGTTGTGCCGCGCCCGCAGCTTTCGTGGAACGCTGAGGCAGGTTTCCTGTCGCCTCGGCGAGAGTATCGACAATGCTTGTCATGGACTCTCCATATGTTGTTGAAGCATCGACCAATGGTCGTCCGATTCCTTTATCGCCGCCGCCATTTCCATCTTTCGATATTCGGCACGCACTTTTTCCTTGTGCGATTCCACAGCCTCCAATTCCTTGTGGGAGCGAGACACACGGTCTGCCAGCGCATCACGTTTCTTTTCGCATGCGACCAGCTTGCGTCTTTGCTCTTCCCGACGGGACGCCAGGTCGCGCAGATAAACATTGGCAATATGAAGGCGAGCGGTCGTCATTCCTTCTGATGTCGAGACGCCTTTCTTCCAATCGAAGATCGTGGCGTTGATCTCGTTTTCCGTCGCGGCAAGGATGCGCGATTGCTCGGCGACCTCCGCATTGGCGTTGCCGAGCTCGGCAAGCAATGCATCGCGCTGCCATTGTCTCGTCAACAATACGGGTTCCAATACGTATCGAAATCGTTCACGTTTCATGGGTTTCCTCCCCCAAGCGCTATCCTTAAACGAGACAATGCTTCGCTTCGCTGCGTCGATTCCAAAATGGATTGCTGCAGAACCTTCCGGATTGCGGGATAAACCTGGATCGCCCGATCCACCACTGGATTGCTGCCAATGCGGTATGCCCCCATGTCCACCATCTGCCGATTGCGCTCATATACAGACAGTAATTCGATTGTCGTCCGCATCAATTCCTTTTCCTCGTTGCTCGCCAAGTCGCTCGCAAGGCGA
>DASVLM010000878.1:0-7543 GCA_036384875.1 Noviherbaspirillum sp. | reverse complement strand
GCATACGAACGATGCACCATCAACGCTGACACGCTTGATGAACATGGGTGTGGCGCCGTTCAATATTGCTTCATCGGTCATCATGATCACCGCTCAGCGCCTGGCGCGCCGCCTTTGCACTTGCAAGCAGCCTACCGTCATTCCGGATGAAATGCTGATCGAAGCCGGTTTCAAGGAAGAAGAACTCGATGGAAGCTGGTTGCCCTACAAACCGGTTGGATGCGAACGCTGCAGCGGCAGCGGCTACAAGGGACGAGTCGGCATCTATCAAGTGATGCCTCTGTCGGAAGAAATCGAGCGCATCATTCTCGCACACGGTACGGCGCTGGAAATCGAAGAGCAATCCAGGCGCGAAGGGATCAGGACCTTGCGTCAATCGGGTCTTGTAAAGGTCAAACAGGGCCTGACGAGCCTGGAAGAAGTGCTCGGCTGTACCAACGAGTAACGAGAGGACAGAATGGTTACAGCAGCTGGCAAATCGGCGAGCGCTTCCAAAGAGACTATCTTCGCCTGGGAAGGCAAGGACAAGTCGGGAAAAACAGTCAAAGGTGAATTGCGTGCGGCCAGCCAGACTGTTGTGAACGCAACACTGCGCAGACAAGGAATTCTGGTAACGAAGGTAAAGAAAAAGACCTTCAGCACAGGCAAGAAGATCACGGACAAGGACATCACGTTGTTCACCCGGCAGTTGGCCACAATGATGAAGGCCGGTGTACCGCTACTCCAATCGTTCGAAATCGTTTCCAAGGGCCACTCGAATCAGTCGGTCGCAAAACTGATTCAAGACATACGAACCGACATCGAAACCGGCAGCAGCCTCAACCAGGCGTTCCGCAAGTTTCCTCTCTATTTCGATGCACTGTTCTGCAACCTCGTCGCTGCGGGCGAGCAGGCCGGCATTCTCGAAGATCTCCTGACGCGCCTGGCGATCTACAAGGAAAAAACGCAAGCCATCAAGGGCAAGATCAAGTCTGCACTGTTCTACCCCATTTCCATCCTGGTGGTCGCTTTCGTGGTGACCTCAGTGATCATGATCTGGGTGGTTCCCGCATTCAAGGAGACTTTCAAGAGTTTTGGTGCCGATCTGCCGACGCCAACCCTGGTTGTAATGGGAATATCGGATTTCTTCGTCAAATACTGGTATCTGATCTTCGGCACTGTTGGGGGATCCCTGTACCTGTTCTTCCAGGCCTGGCGACGATCGCCCCAGGTGCAGAAATTCATGGACAAGGCGTTGCTGCGCGCCCCCATTTTCGGAGAAGTCATCAAGAAGGCGACGATCGCGCGCTGGACACGTACCTTGTCGACCATGTTTGCAGCGGGCGTTCCCCTGGTTGAATCCCTTGATTCGGTAGGTGGGGCCTCGGGCAATATCGTCTATCTTGAAGCAACGAAAAAAATCCAAACAGAGGTAAGTACGGGTACGAGCCTGACCAGCGCGATGCAAAACGCAAACGTCTTTCCCAGCATGGTGATCCAGATGGTAGCCATTGGTGAGGAATCCGGTGCACTGGATTCGATGCTGAGCAAAGTAGCGGACTTCTACGAGCAGGAAGTGGATGATGCAGTCGAGTCTTTGTCCAGTCTCATGGAGCCATTGATTATGGCGATTCTCGGCGTGCTCATCGGTGGCATGGTTATCGCGATGTATCTTCCGATTTTCAAAATGGGTTCGGTGGTTTGATGTTCGACTACTTTCTCTTCGCACCACCCGGCATCCTTCTGCCGACCGTCATCGCATCCATTCTCGGCCTGCTCATCGGCAGCTTTCTCAACGTGGTAATCCACCGCATGCCGAAGATGATGCAACGCGAGTCGGACAACTACGTCGCGCACGAAAGCGGCAAGCCGCTGCCGCATACAAATCGCTACAACCTGGTTGTCCCACGATCGGCGTGCCCGCAATGTGGACATCAGATCACCGCGCTGGAGAATATTCCGGTCCTGAGCTACCTCTTCCTGCGCGGTAAATGCATCGAATGCAAAACGCCGATCTCGATCCGCTATCCGATCGTCGAACTGTTGAGCGGCGTACTGTCAGGCCTGCTGGCCTGGCGTTTCGGTACCGGACTCGCCGGGCTTGCCACACTCGCGTTCTGCTACCTGCTTATTGCGATGACCTTCATCGACCTTGATACCCAATTGCTGCCGGACGATTTGACGCTGCCGATGCTCTGGCTTGGCCTTCTACTGAACATCCAGGGCGCATTCGTTCCCCTTTCCGAAGCAGTCGTCGGGGCGGCCGCCGGCTATCTCAGCCTGTGGAGCGTCTACTGGCTGTTCAAACTCACCACCGGCAAGGAGGGCATGGGTTATGGCGACTTCAAGCTGCTGGCGGCTCTTGGCGCCTGGCTGGGATGGAAGATGCTGCCGGCGATCATCCTGCTGTCTTCGATGGTCGGAGCAATTGTCGGCATCTCGTTGATCCTGTTTGCACGACATGGTCGCGACAAGCCGATTCCCTTCGGCCCCTATCTCGCTGCTGCAGGTTTCATCACACTCCTGTACGGACATCAGATCGTGCAGGCCTACCTGAACTTCATCGTCTGAGATGGCGGACGCGCTATCCAGATTCGCCGTCGGACTCACCGGCGGCATCGGCAGTGGCAAGACCACCGTGGCTGACATGTTCGCCGCGCGCGGCGCCACCATTATTGATACCGACCTGATTGCACACCGCCTGACAGCGCCTCATGGCGCCGCGATGGAGCAGATACGCACGTCCTTCGGTCCCGAATTCCTTACACCGGATGGTGCGATGGATCGCGCCAAGATGCGCAACCATGTGTTTGCAGATCCAGCCGCCAAATCCAGACTCGAAGCGATCCTGCACCCGCTGATTCGCAACGAAACCCAACAGGCAGCGCAGAATGCCGATGGTCTCTACCTGATTTTCGTCGTTCCCCTCCTCGTCGAGTCGGGCACGTGGAAACAGCGCGTGTCTCGCGTACTCGTCGTGGACTGTTCCGAGGAGACGCAGGTAAGGCGCGTCATGCAGCGCAGCGGCCTCACCGAGCCCCAAGTGCGCGCGATCATGGCAGCGCAGGCTACGCGCCCTCAGCGTCTTTCCGCTGCAGACGATATCATTGACAACGACGGCGGCGCATCGGCCCTCGCTCCTCAAGTCGACACGCTCCATGCGCTGTATGCGAAACTCGCGATGCAGGGCTCAGGACCGCAAATCGATTGAAAATCATCGTATTCATCGAAAGATTGACAGACGATATTTGTAATTTTTCATGGGTTCGTTCAGAATCACGTAATTAATTCCAGCCCAACGTGTCGAGTCAAGGGACGCCATTTTGATCATCTACGAATACCCTTTCAACGAGCGTATTCGCACATTGTTGCGGTTGGAGGATCTGTACGAGAAATTCGCTTTTTTCCTGCATCAGGAACATCCCCAACTTCATCATGTCGCGCTCTCGACCATGTTCGAGATGCTGGAAGTCGCCGGTCGTGCCGACCTCAAATCCGACCTCCTGCAGGAACTGGAGCGCCAGAAGCAAACTCTTCTGGGCTTTCGCTCCAATCCCAATGTCAGCCCGGATGCACTTGACGAGGTGATCGCCGAAGTTGATCGCTGCAGCGCAGCATTGATGGGGGCTCAAGGCAAGACCGGCCAGAATATCCGCGACAACGAGTGGCTCATGAGTATTCGCGGCCGCACCATTATTCCCGGCGGCGCCTGCGAATTCGACTTGCCTTCCTATTACGCATGGCAACATCACTCGGCGCAGCAGCGCTTCGACGACATCTCCGGCTGGTTCGCGCCGCTCCTGCCGCTGTTCGAGGCAATCAGCGTGGTACTGCGCCTGCTGCGTGAATCCGGCCGCACCACCAAACAGATTGCTCAAGGCGGCAGCTATCAACAGATGCTGCAGGGCAAGGTCTACCAGATGCTGCGCCTGAGCATCGACGATGCCTTGGGCGCCATTCCCGAAATCTCGGCAAACAAGTATATGCTGTGGGTTCGCTTCACTTCTCAGGATGGCGACATGAAGCCGAAGTCCTTCGAGAGTGATGTTCCTTTCGAGCTGACTCTCTGCAATTTCTGAGGTTTCAAGTCATGGCGACCATCGTTGATTGCCCGACATGCGGCAAGAAGGTTGAATGGACCGAGAAAAACAAGTACCGGCCGTTTTGTTCCGATCGCTGCAAACAAATCGACCTCGGCGCGTGGGCCGAGGAAAAATATTCCATACCGGCAGTGAATCCACCCAAGGATTTCGACGAAGATTCGTAGCGCACTAATCTTTGCCGATCCGATACTTTCTTAGCTTGTTCGCAATCATTGAGTGCGAAGTCTTCAGCCGCGCGGCCAGCTTGCGGCTTGATGGATATTGCGGGTAAAGGTTTTCGAGAAACCCGCGCTCGAACGATTCCACCGCGCTGTCCCAATCCTGCTCGCCCGACGACAGGTTGCGGCCGCCACCGCTTCGCGCCCCCTCCATCAGGTCGAAATCCGATGCATCCAGGGTGCGCTTGTCCGTCATCGTAATCGCACGGAACACCACGTTCTGCAATTGCCGGACATTACCCGGCCAATCGTAGGCGACGAGCGCCGCGCATGCTTCCGCGCTCAGCCGGCAAACCGGTTTCTGCGCCTGGGTACACGCGCGCTCAATGAAGTGACGGGCAAGCAGCAGGATATCGTCCGGCCGCTCGCGCAGCGACGGCACTTCGAGCTGCAGTACGTTCAGTCGGTAGAACAAGTCTTCACGGAAGCTGCCCTCCGCTACCATCTTGCGTAAATTGCGATGCGTGGCACTGATGATGCGCACGTTCACCTTGACTTCCCGGTCGCTGCCAATGCGGCGGAATTTGCCGTCATTCAGGAAACGCAGCAGCTTCGCCTGCAGGTAGAGCGACATCTCGCCGATTTCGTCGAGGAAGACCGTACCGCCTTCCGCCATCTCGATCAGACCGGGTTTGCCGCCGCGTTGCGCGCCGGTGAATGCGCCGGAGATGTAACCGAACAGCTCGCTCTCGGCGAGGCTTTCGGGCAGTGCCGCGCAATTCAGCGCCAGGAAAGGTGCATTGCCGCGACTGCTGGCGGCATGGCATGCCTGCGCCACCAGTTCCTTCCCCGTGCCCGTTTCACCGACGATCAGCAGCGGCGCATCGACCATTGCAACACGAACGGCGCGCGCCTTCAATGCCCGGATCGGCTCCGATTCACCGATGATCAGGTCGAAACCGCCTCCGGCATTTTGAAGTGCATGTATTTGCCCGCCCAGACGGCGCGGCGTATGCAAGGTCAGCACGCCGCCGACGGTATGGCCGAAGCTGGAACCGACCGGCTCCGATACAGGCGTGGCGTCCAGCAGGAAGGGTTGGCCATGCAGGCGGACTTCGCGTGCCGGGACACGAAAGCCGTTGTCCAGCAATTCGCGCTGCAAACCGGGTTCGCCGAACAGCTCCTCCAAAGTCTTGCCCTGCAAGTCGCTTTCGCTCAGTTCCGCCTCGGCAGCTGCGGCGGCATTGGCAACCACGATGGTTCCGGCGGCATCGACCGCCATGACCGGGTCCGCCATGACAGCCATCAGGGTGTCGAGATGAAGTCGCCGCCTCGCGCCGGGAAGCACGTCGACCGGTACTACATCCTTGACGCCAGCAATCTGGAGGAAGTCCTTGCGCAGCGCAGGCAACATGCTCTCGTCGAGCTGCGGGCTATCGATGAAGACGTCGGACGAATCGACCTCGACCGCAACGACGTTGATGTTGCGGCGAGCCAGGACGGCAAGGATTTCGTGCGCGATGCCGACGCGGTCAGCAAACTGGACGTCTATCCGCATGAGAGGGAACCGGGAAGGGCAGAAACGACAATGATGCCGACTTTACCCGCTGGCCGCGATTGCCACAATATGTTCAGGTTGGTTCTGCGACGTAGGACCGTACACTCGGATTGAAACTGCGGAAACAAACAGGCGAGCCCACCGCTTTCAGCCGGCCGAGGTCGAAGGCTTGCAGGTGCTGCAGCACGACCTGGTTGATTGCCATGGTTGCCTGCATCAATAGCAGGTCTACACTGATTTGAGCGGTAGACTTCGGCTCGTTCGTCGCCCCTGCATCTTTTTTGCGGCTGGGAACCGTCCATTCCGAGGCGACGCTGCGAAACACGTCTGCCAGTGTCACTTCCCCGGGGGCCGCCGGGCAACTCCAGGCGTCGCGTGTCTTGTCGTCCTGGTAGACCAGGCCCGAGCGCTGGAGACAGCCCAGCATGGTCCGGATCGAACGCGTCGACTCACCCAGCGACTCCGACAAACCGGTCGTCGTCATTGAGCGCGGATATGCCATGACGAGACGTGCCATCAACTCGATGGCCATGGAAAACCTTGCGTGCAGCGACTGATCACCGAAAACGAACTCGCCGATCGCTGCCGGCTCCATGGCGACGGCGTTCATGCACGCGCCTCTTGCGGTGCGGCGTGCGTGCGGCCTGACTTGCCATAGCGGTCCATGAACAGGCCTTCGGTGTCGATTTCCGGACGCCTGCCAGTAACGATGTCGGATAGCAGGCGGCCGGAACCGCAGGCCATGGTCCAGCCGAGAGTGCCGTGGCCGGTGTTAAGGAACAGGTTGCGGTAAGGCGTCGGGCCGACCACAGGAGTGCCATCCGGCGTCATCGGGCGCAGGCCGGTCCAGAACTCCGCCTTTGATACATCGCCGCCGCGCGGGAACAGATCGACCACCGAGTGCTCCAGCGTCTCCCGGCGCGAACGGTGAAGCGTGAGGTCATAACCGGCGATCTCCGCCGTGCCGCCGACGCGAATGCGGTCGCCGAGGCGGGTGATTGCGACCTTGTAGGTTTCGTCCATGATCGTCGATTCGGGCGCGGACTTCTCTTCCCAGATCGGGATCGTGATGGAGTAGCCTTTGATCGGATATACGGGGATGCGGATGCCGAGGTCGCGCAGAAGGAGCGGTGAATAACTGCCGAGTGCCAGCACATAGCTGTCTGCGGTCAACTGACCTTCGGACGTCACTACACCGGTGATCTTGCGGCCGTCGGTAGCAAGGCGCTGGATGGAGACGCCGTACTTGAACTTCACGCCGGCGTTCTCCGCCATCTTCGCGAGTTGCTGGGTGAATTTGAAGCAGTCGCCGGTTTCGTCGCCAGGCAGGCGCAGCGCCCCGACGAACTTCCCGCTTACCTGGGCCAGAGCGGGCTCTATCTTTGCGCAGCCTGCCGGATCGAGTACTTCGTATGGAACGCCGTAACGCTCGAGCACCGCGATGTCGGCAGCCGAAGCATCGAGCTGCTTTTGGGTACGGAACAACTGCATGGTGCCTTGGGTGCGTTCGTCGTAGCTGATACCCGTATCGGCACGCAACTGGGCGAGGCAGTCGCGGCTGTATTCAGCGAGCCGGACCATGCGGCCCTTGTTGGTTTCGTACCGAGCCGAAGTACAGTTCACGAGCATCTCGAATACCCAGCGCCACATGGCCGGGTCGAGACTGGGACGAATCACCAGCGGGCTGTGACGCATCAGCAACCACTTCATTGCCTTGACCGGGATTCCCGGGGCTGCCCAAGGGG
>DASVLM010000877.1:0-9406 GCA_036384875.1 Noviherbaspirillum sp. | reverse complement strand
GTGGCCGCCACCCGCTGGGGCATCGACAGCGGCAACTGGTACGGCTCGCGCCTCGGCTTCAAGGGCAGCGAAGACCTGGGCAATGGTCTGTCGGCCGTCTTCATGCTGGAAAACGGCTTCAGTGCCGATACCGGCGCCCTGGGGCAGAGCGGCCGCCTGTTCGGCCGCCACGCATGGGTAGGCCTGCAAGGCAACTTCGGCACGGTACGCCTCGGCCGTTCCTGGATGCCGACCTACTCGCTGCTGACTGACGTGCTCGATCCCTTCGAGGACGGCATGGCCGGCGCTGCGAGCGGTTTCTTCGGCCGCAATATCTTTACCGCGATTGACATCCGCATGCAGAACGCGGTGTTCTACTCGAAGGCCGTCGGTGGCTTCAAGGCAGACCTGGGCTATTCGCTGGGTGAAGTTGCCGGCGACACGTCGGCCAACAGCCAGCTCAGCACGGCATTCACCTACACGGCCGGCCCGTTGAAGGCTGTGCTCGGTTACCACAACGCCAAGGACGCCGCCGGCACGGGCGCGGCCAAGCTGACCTTCGTCGGCGGTCTGTATGACTTCGGCCCGGCCAAGCTGCACCTCGGCCTCGACCAGCAGAAGACCGACGCTGCCGGCGTGACCACTGTCGACGCACGGGACCTGTTGGTCGGCCTGACCGTGCCGGTCGGTGCGGGCCGCATCCTGGCTTCCTACAACCGCTATGACGATCGCACGGCGGCCAACGCGGACATGACGCAAACTGCAGTCGGCTATACCTACGACATGTCCAAGCGCACCACGCTGTACACGTCGCTCGGCCACATCAACCTGAACGACGCAAATCGCTTCAACGTCGGTATCCGCCACAAGTTCTGATCGCTTATTCGGATCGCTTATTCAGATCGATTCGACGCGGTCTCATGACGCCGGATGGATGTAACGTCCGGTGAATGCAAAACGCCCTTCTGTGATGGAAGGGCGTTTTTCTTGTGCGCTCAGCATGAGCGCACTCTTGCGGGTGCAAGTCCCGCTGCGAGCTGACCACAGCGAGCAAAGTGAAGCACAACTGCATAAGGGCGACCGAGTGTGGGAAGGAAGTGTGGGAAGGAAGTGTGGGAAGGAAGTGTGGAGCGAAACTGCGAGCCGAGGGACACGAACCGGATAGAAGGCGTTGCCGAGCAGGGCGAGCGGGTGATGGCCTTGCTCCAACGCCAATATGACAAGCTGCGCTTGAAGATCAACGCATCGAAAAGCGCGGTAGCCAGCGTCTTTGGCCGCAAGTTTCTGGGTTACGACTTCTGGGCGGGACCGAAACGCGAGGTCAAGCGCAAAGCGGCCCGTCAAGCGCTGGAGACGTTCAAGCAGAGGGTGCGGGAACTCACCCGGCGCTCGGGCGGATGCAGCATCAAGCAGGTGATCGCGGGCTTGCGCCCCTATGTCATAGGTTGGAAGGCTTACTTCAGCTTGGCGCAAACACCAGGCATCTGGCGCACGCTGGACGGATGGAGGCGTCACCGCATACGGGCCATCCAGCTCAAGCATTGGCGGCGCGGGCCTGTCATCCATCGTGAACTTCTGGCAAGAGGGGCGTCGGCCAGTGTTGCCCGGCAGGTGGCTGCCAATAGCCGCCGCTGGCAACGCAACAGCCGCCAGCTTCTCAACGCCGTGTTCACGGTTGCCTACTTCGATCGTCTGGGCGTGCCTCGTCTCGCATAACCTCAACTTCCCGAACCGCACGGTGCGGACCCGCATGCCGGGTGGTGTGGCAGGGGCGCGGCTACAATTAGCCGCCCCCTATGCCGATGGTAAAAAAAACGCCTGATCCCCAAAGGGATGCAGGCGTGATAAAGGCGGGGAATGGGACAGTTCCCCGCAAGGGAAGAGCTGAATGAAAAGCTTGGGTGTTCGAGCGTTTATACAACGCCGCCCTGACAGTGATACTTGGTCTGCATGTAGTCCTCCAGGCCGTAGCGCGATCCTTCGCGGCCGTAGCCTGATTCCTTGACGCCGCCAAAGGGCGCCGCTTCCGAAGCCAGCGCACCTTCATTGATGCCGACGATGCCTGCCTGCAGCCGCTCGGCCACGCGCGACACACGGACGATGTCGCGCGAGTAGAAGTAGGCGGCAAGACCATAAGGCGTGTTGTTGGCAAGGCGCACGACTTCGTCTTCGCTGGAGAAACGGAACAGCGGAACGACCGGGCCGAAGGTTTCTTCCGAAGCGAGCGCCATGTCGTGGTTGGCTTCGGTGATGACCGTCGGCGCGAAGTAGTTGGGGCCGTTGGCGATGTCGCTCTTCACCCGCTTGCCGCCGACGAGAAGTTTTCCGCCGCAGGCCACCGCGTCCTGCACATGGCTCTCGATCTTGTCCACGGCGCGTGCATTGATCATCGGGCCGATTTGCGAATCTTCGCGGGTCGCCGGGCCGACACGCAACGCTTCGACGCGAGCAGCAAGCTTCTCTGCGAACTGTGCGTAGACAGCGTCATGCACATAGATGCGATTCGGGCTCACGCAGGTTTGTCCGCCGTTGCGGAACTTCGCTGCCATGAGGCCGTTGACTGCCGCATCCAGGTCGGCATCGTCAAACACGATGAACGGTGCGTTGCCGCCGAGTTCGAGCGACAGGCGCTTCAGCGTGCCCGCCGACTCGCGTGCAAGAAGTTTCCCGACTGCGGTTGATCCGGTGAAGGTGATCTTGCGCACTCTCGAATCGAGCAGCCATGCACCGACCACTTCCTTCACGCGTTCCCGCGAGGAGGTCACGATGTTCAGCACACCGGGGGGAATGCCGGCTTCCTCTGCCAGGCGCACAAGCGCCAGCGCGGTCAGCGGCGTGTCTTCCGCCGGCTTGGCGACGACGGTGCAACCTGCTGCGAGCGCGGGAGCGATCTTGCGGGCGATCATCGCCAGCGGAAAGTTCCATGGCGTGATCGCGGCGATCACGCCGACCGGCTCCTTCGTTACCGACAGCTTCTTGCCGCGCACCTGGTCGGGAATGATGTCGCCGTAGGTCCGGACCGCTTCTTCGGAAAACCATTCCACATAGGAGGCGCCATAGGCAACTTCGCCACGCGCTTCGGCCAGCGGCTTGCCCTGCTCGTGCGAGATGATCTTCGCGAGGTCTTCCGTATTGGCGATGATCAACGCATGCCAGCGCTTGAGGAAGCGTGCGCGCTCGCGCGCGGGCAGGGCGCGCCAGCCCTCGAATGCGGCTTGCGCGGCAATGGTCGCCATTTGCGCATCGACCGCGCTGCTGTCGGGCACGCTGGCGAAGGTGGCGCCGGTCGCCGGGTCGGCAACCTCATGCCGGAATCCGCTGATGCAGTCGCGCCATTGTCCATCGATGAAGTTCTGCTGCTTGAGCAGGTCGGTACAGGTAAGTGTCAGAGCCATGATTCAGTGTCCTAATGTAGGCGTGTAATTGCACAGATACGGCGCTTATCCGACAGCGCGGCGTACTTCGGGGTGATCGAGCACTTCGTCCAGGGTTTTCGTCAAGCGGTCGAACAACAGGTCGAAGTCGGCACCGGTGTAGCAGAGGGCCGGCGCGAAGCCGAGCACGTTGTCGCCGAAGGCGCGGAACACCACGCGATTGCGATAGGCCGTTTCGGCGATGCGTTCGTGCAGCTTGAGCGCGGGATCGAAGCGCGTCTTGCGCTCCTTGTCGGCAACCAGTTCGAGCGCGCCGAGCAGGCCGCGGCTGCGTGCATCGCCGACCAGCGGATGCTTCAGCAATTCGCGCAGTCCTTCTTCGAAGTGCGGTGCTTGCGCAATGCCGTTGGCGAGCAGGCCGCCTTCGGTGTACAGGCGCAGCACTTCAAGGCCGATGGCGGCGCTGACCGGGTGTGCGGAATAGGTATAGCCGTGGCCGACCGGCGCGCCGGCTGCCATGCCGTCAGCCATGCCGGCATAGAGTGCGTCCGATATCATGACGGCGCCCATGGGTGCGTAACCGGCGGTCAGCCCCTTTGCCACCATCATCAGGTCGGGTTCGACGCCTTCCGCTTCGCAGGCGAACAACGGGCCGGTACGGCCGAAGCCGGTAATGACTTCGTCGACGGCGAACAGGATGTCGAGCTCGCGGCAGGCCTCGCGCATCGCCTTGAGCCAGCCTTCGGGCGGCACGATGACGCCGCCGGAACCCTGGATCGGCTCGCAGAAGAAGGCCGCCACGTTATCGCGGCCCAGCTCGTTGACCTTGGCGCGCAAGGCCTCGACCGAGGTGCGGATGACCGCTTCCGGGTCGGAGCCGACCGGGCTGCGGTAAGGGTAAGGCGAAGGGATCTTGTGCTGGTTGGGCAGCGGCACATCGAAGTTGTAGTGGAAGACCGGCAGCGCTGTCAGGCCGGAACCCATCGAGGACGAGCCATGATAGCCGCGTTCGACCGAGATGAACTGCTTCTTCTGCGGACGGCCGGTGGAGTTGTAGTAATGCGTGATGAACCGGATGGCGGAATCGTTGGCATCGGAGCCGCCGAGCGTGAAATACACATGGCGCAGAGAGGCAGGCGCCAGTTCAACCAGGCGCGCGGCGAGGCGGATTGCAGGTTCGGACCCGAAATGGAAGTAGCCGGTGGCATACGGCAGCTTCGCCATCTGTTCGGCCGCGGCCTTGACGATACTCTCATGGCCATAGCCGACGTTGACGCACCACAGTCCGGAAAACGCATCCAGCAGTTCATTGCCCTGTGCATCGCGCAGCCAGGCGCCATGGCCGGATTCGAGAATCGTGACGCCCCGTTGTTCATGGGCGCGGTAATTGACGACCGGGTGGATCAGGTGGTCGCGGTCCAGTGCGACGAGAGTATTTGTTTGCATGATTGGGGTCCGTTTCTATCAACATGAACATGCGCGTGCGGTACAGGCCGCATGCATTGATTTGCGGTTCCTGCCTGCGCGACATCGAAGTACCAGCGACATCATGTTAGCCAGAGGCGCGTAGCGTTAGCTGTCGGACTCGGCGGCGGAAATCGCCGGAAATTGTGTATTTGAGGAGGATTCGGCATTTTGTGCTGCGGGCTGGCGCAGACGAGCACCCGCTGCAATTCCAGGACTGGCTTGCGCAAGCTTTCGGGCCACTTTGACTCAGATCAACGTTGCCAAAAAGTATCCGGTCGTACACTGGTTCCATCCATCAAGCCCCGCACACCCGTTGCCTGACCATGCGCTCCGCCCGCATTGCGCATGCACCAAGCCCGCACCGCGTGCCGGCGCTGCTCTGAATTCGCATTCGATGCAACTATCAGGAGAACAGTCATGACTCAGGAAGACACGAAGAAGCCGTTCGTGATCGAGTGGCGGCAGGGATTCAAGGTGAATATCGACCAGGTCGATGCCGAGCACCAGCACCTCTTCACACTCGTGAAGGCACTCAACCTGGCATCGGTCGAGCAGACCGTGGAAGAGCTGCTCGACTATGTCGTGGTCCATTTTTCCAACGAGCAGGCGCTGATGGAGAAGAGCGGTTATCCTGCGTTCGAGCAGCACTTGAAGCTGCATGAAGACTTCGCCGGGCACGTCGCCGATTTTCTCGGAAGTGGCGACGCATGGAACGAGGAGCGCGTGCACGAGCTGCGACGCTTCCTCAACAAATGGCTGGTCGGCCACATCATGACGCACGACCTGCGCTTCGGGAAATGGTATGTCGAGCATGTCGCTCCCATTGCGGCAGTCGAGCCGCAGCAAGCGACATTGGCGGAGAAGGCCGCCGCCATGAAGACCCGAGTGCATCCGCCGGTGCAACCACCACCGCAGGAAAAATCGCGCGGCTTTTTTGCGGCGTTGTTCGGGCGCAGATAGTTAGCTGGAGATGTAGCAGGCGAAGAAAGAGCGGCTGCACTTCTTGCCAAGCTACAGGCGCCCGTGGCTTGCGATCCCAGTCTTCGCAATCTCTTGCGTCAGTTTCATCACGGTGCGACAGGCTAGTGTCATTTCGCCATGCGGCGACATGGCGAGCGCCAGGTAGCGCGTCACTGAAGGTTCCACAAGTTTCGACGCTTGCAAGGGCGTATGCCTGGACGCGTCGGCAATCGCATAAGGCCCGAGGAGGGCATAGGCACGCCCGTCTGCGGCGATATGCGTCTGCAGGCTCAGCGAGTCCGCTTCGACCATGACGTTGAGCCGCACCCCATGTTCAGCACTGAGCTGATCGAAGCGGTCGCGCCAGCTATTGGGGCGGCAGAACATGACCAGGGGAAGTTCATTCAATGCCGAGAACGGAACCGTCCGCTTCGATGTGATCGGATCGCCGACGGCGCTCACGAGATAGGTCGCGGTTTCCTCCAGATAGACATCGCCGTTTTTCGGCGTCGGGCTGTGCCGGAACAGGATGGCCAAGTCGACGTAGCCGCTTTCGAGCCAGGTCTCGAGTTGCGCTCCCTGGCCCTCGCGCACGCTGAGTTGCACGAGCGGGTACTGTTCACGCAGGCGATAGAAGAGAGTGCTGACCAGCGGATGCGCCGTCGATGGAAGGATGCCGATTCGCACTGTGCCGATCGGCTTGCCGGCAGTGGTGCGAATGTCGTTTTCCAGCTGGTCCGTGCTGCTCAGCCAGGCGCGCACCTTCGGCAGGATGCGCTGCCCGAGTTCGGTCAGGACCACGCCTCTGCCGGTACGCTGGAACAGGCGCCCGCCGCATTGGTTTTCCAGTTCGACGATCTGCCGGCTCACATGCGGCTGGCTGGTGTTGTATGCCACCGCAACCTTGCTCAGGCTGCCCAATTCAGCAGCATCGACAAAGAGCTTCCATGTTGCGTAGTCCATTTGCGGCTCCTTGCTGTGATATGTGTGAAAAGTATATCTGAAATGCCGGATTTGCTTCTACCGGCATGACATGGGCCTTCCTATACTGCGGTCATGTTCGCGATCGACAACCGGTTTGCGAATCAGAAAGCCGCCGGATCGGGCTTGTTCGATCCAGGACTATTCCAATTCATTCAATAAGGAAGTGCATCATGACTCTCGATCTTCGCGGCCTCGTGCCGGCTCCCGTTACTCCGTTCACCCGCGATGGCGCCGTCGACCATGCCGCCATCCAGCGCCTCGGATCCTGGCTCGGCTCCATCGACGGCGTGAAAGGCCTTGTCGTGCTCGGCCATGCGGGCGAAGGTACATTCCTGTCCCAGTCCGAACAGATGGCCGTGATCGAAAGCTTCGTCAAATCGACTGACGGCCGGTTGCCGGTCATTGCCGGTATCACCCTCGAAGGAACCGAAGTCGCGGCCGAGGAAGCCAAACGCGCCATCAAGGCCGGTGCTTCGGCTGGCCTGGTCTATCCGTCCCACGGCTGGCTGCGCTTCGGTTACCAGAAGGGCGCGCCGCAAGATCGCTATCGCGCGATCCACGAGGAAAGCGGACTGCCGCTTATCCTGTTCCAGTATCCCGATGCGACCAAGGCAACCTACGATCTGCAGACGCTGCTGGACATCTCCGCGCAGCCGGGCGTGTTCGCCATGAAGAACGGCGTGCGCAACATGCGCCGCTGGGATGTCGAAATCCCGATCATTCGCCGCGAGCGTCCGGACCTCCAGGTCCTGACCTGCCACGACGAATACCTGCTGCACACCATGTTCGATGTCGACGGTGCGCTGGTCGGCTACGGCAACATCGCGCCCGAACTGCTGATCGAAATGATCAAGGCCGGCAAGGCCAAGAACTACGAGCGGGCGCGCGCCATCCATGACAAGCTGCTGCCGGTGACGCGCAACGTCTACCATCGCGGTTCGCACATGGAAGGCACGGTCGCGCTCAAGCATGCGCTGGTTGCGCGTGGCATTCTTGAACATGCCACCGTGCGCTCGCCCTTGCTGCCGCTGGCCGAAGGTGCCGATGTTGAAATCGCAGACGCAATGCGCGCAGCGGGCATCGTGAAGTAACCCGGTGCCGGGATGCGGCAATGCGGACTGGATGCGGGACGCGTTGCCGCAGCCTTCCCTCGCGGGAGGTATAAAAATAAAACAATCACTGGAGACAACATGATCAACACACCAGCCGTCATCGGATCGAACGACGAATCGCGATCGGGTCCGGTCTCTGCGGCCAATTCCCATGCGCGCGCAGCGCAACTGCTCTTCCGCATGGAGAACGTGCCGTTCTGCAGATGGCATACCAAGGCGCGGATCATCATGGGCAGCGCGACGTTTTTCGATGCCTTCGATGCGCTGTCGCTGGCCTTCGTCATGCCGGTATTGATCGGGCTATGGCATCTCTCGGCAACTGAAATCGGTGTGCTGATTGCCGCCGGCTATCTCGGCCAGGTAATCGGGGCCTTGTTTTTCGGCTGGCTCGCTGAACGCCGCGGCCGCGCGCCGAGCGCCAGCCTGGCTGTCGGGATCATGTCGGTCATGAGCGTCGCCAGCGCGTTCACCGGCAATTTCCAGATGCTGTTTCTCGCGCGTTTCGTCCAGGGTATCGGCGTCGGCGGCGAGGTTCCCGTGGCGGCGACGTACATCAACGAACTGTCGCAGGCGCACGGGCGCGGCCGCTTCTTCATTCTCTATGAACTGATTTTTCCGCTCGGCCTCCTCGGCGCCGCACAACTGGGCGCTTTCGTGGTTCCGCGCTTCGGCTGGGAATACATGTTCCTCGTCGGCGGCCTTCCCGGCATCGTGATCGCATTGTTGATCCTGAAATTGCCGGAATCGCCGCGCTGGCTGATATCGAAAGGCCGGCACGACGAAGCGGAGCGCATCATCGAGCAGCTTGAAGCAGCCACGCCTGCGCGCAATCTCAACCTTGCCAGCGAACGCGTAGCGGTCGATGAGCGGATACGAAGCCTGCAGGAAGGATTGCAGGGCCGGCAAAAGCCATCTTGGAAAGAGTTGTTCTCGCAAATGTATCGAGGACGTACCCTGATCGTGTGGGTGCTCTGGGCCAGCTCCTACTTCATTGCGAACGGCATCAACAACTGGCTTCCGAGCCTGTACAAGACGGTCTATCACCTGCCGCTCCAGGAGTCGTTGCGCATGGCGTCGACATCGAATGTCTTGAGCACCTGCGCGGTTCTGGGCTGTGCCTTCGTCATCGATCGTATCGGCCGCCGCCGCTGGGCGATGGGATGCTTCCTGCTGGCCGGTGTGTTGCTCGCGGCCCTCGGCATTGCCGGTGCCCACAGTCCGTATGCGGTGATGGCGCTCGCCTCGTCGGCCTATGCGGTCATGGGGACGACCACAGTCATGCTTTATCTCTACACCCCCGAAATCTATCCGACACGGATGCGGGCAATCGGCACGGGCCTGGCGACATCCTGGTTGCGTGCGGCGTCGGCGGCAGCGCCTGCCATCGTCGGCGTTGTGCTTACCGCCCAAGGTGTCGCTGCAGTGTTCCTGATGTTTGCCTGCACAACTGTGATCGGATTCATCGCTGCCACACGCATGATCGAGACTACCAATCGATCGCTCGAAGAAATTTCGCCGTAAATCATTTCA
>DASVLM010000876.1:0-1579 GCA_036384875.1 Noviherbaspirillum sp. | reverse complement strand
CTGCAATCGGGTCTCGATGAAGGTATGTGCCGGTACTTGACGGCCATTCAACGTGGCCGGCACGAATTGCCATTGCTTCACCGCCGCCGACAATAATGCGATGAATGGCGCGGGTACGTCCGGATCGAACTGGGTGGCGGTGACGCGACCTTCGACATTCACGTCGGCGCCCACCACATAGGTCTGTTCGCGCTTCTCGGCGGCGTTCGCCGACAAGGACCAGATCAGCAGAAGCATGACCGCAAAGAGCATGACCCTTTTCATCGTGATTCCTTCCCCAGTCGGCGTCGGCGCCCAGAGTCGTGTGAGTGATCATCATGCCGGAGTGACCGCATGCGGGATAGTCAGCACACCGCCGCAGCGTTCACGGTGCGACGTCCAACCCAAGTTCATTCGTAAAGAACGTCAGTCCGAGCGCCGTATCGCCGCGCTCGCTCAAAGATGCATGACTATCGGATTGACCACGCTCGGTTGCAGCACGCTGGAAAGTCCCGGCCGCCAAGTGCGGGAGGTACCGATTCCCACGACAAAGCCCGTCTGTTCCAGAAAAGCGAGATCTTCGCCCGAGGGTGGCGCCTCGCGACGGCTCTCGTCGATGGCGTTGCACCAAATCGGGATGGAATCGGCAGGACCCTTGCAATGGGTCGTGGTGACTTTGCTGCTCTCGTTGACACGGAACGTCATGCGGGCGCGCAGCTGCGCGGGAACCGGCTTGCCGTCCAGCATTTCCGGAATATACCGATCATGCAGGAGCGCATCGTCGACAGCTTTGGCGAGCAGCCGGCCGCCACGACCCGGATCGGAAGTGCGTGAATCCTTGAGGATCAACTTGCCATCTGCCTGAAGTTCGGCGGTAACCTCCACACTGCCTTGTGCGTGGATCTGCATGGCCTGCGGAGAATAAACCGGCAGGCTGGAGAGTTCCCACTTGGGCCCCTGGCTGATGTAGCTGACGGTCAGTGTGTACTTGCCGCCTGCATCGGGAACCACCTGCAGCGTCGTTGTGATGAAGGTATGCGCAGGAACCGCCCTTCCATCCTTCTGCGCGGGCACAAACCGCCAATGCCTGAGTGCCAGGTCCAACACGGCGGCGATCGGCTTGGTAATACCGGCCTCGGGCTGTGTCTTTGTCACTTCGCCCAGCGCGTTGACGTCGGCGCCAATGATGTAGGTCTGCTTCTGATTGTCGGCTGCCTGCGCTGGCAATGCACAGGCCAACAGCATGACGCCAGCACAAAAAATGAAATCTTTCATTTCCACTCCCCCTTCGTGAAAGCAGCAATGCCGCACCTCATGGGCGGACATCATGCCGCAACGATGACTGGCTGGGCGACCAGCCCGAGGTCGCGATGCTGATGGTTTGTCGTCGAGCCACGCTCCTGCGCAAGGAACGACAGCCCGCTCAAGGTATCGTCGATTCGGTCAGCTACGCGTGCGTGACTTCTGGCACGGTGGGCCGCGTCGGGCCGCCGCACCCGGTTATGCTGGTTTTTTGCCTTGGGGAAAATCCATGCGCCGATTGCTGCCTGCTGCCCTCGTGGCGCTCACCCTTGCGCCGATGGCGTTCGCCGCCGCGTCG
>DASVLM010000875.1:0-9827 GCA_036384875.1 Noviherbaspirillum sp. | reverse complement strand
TAAAAAACAAGATAAAGGTGGCGAAAAAGAAGCCAACAATCCACAAGAATTCGCTTTTACAGCGCGCTCTGACAGGTGACGGGGCGGCATTGCGTCAAATGCTGGCAGCCGACCCTGATCCTGAACGCAAGTATACGAAGGAGAAGGTGACGCTTCTTCTGATTGCTTCAGAATTCGGACATTTGGATGTGGTGCAGACGCTGGTCGACAGCTCGAAGGCTGACGTCAATATCGCCAGGAGTGACCTTGTTACTCCGCTTTACCTGGCCGCTCAAAATGGCCATCTCGAGGTCGTCCGAAGCTTGCTTGCGGCCGGGGCAGATCCCAATCAAGCAGCATCGGATGACGTTACCCCGCTCTTTATCGCTGCGCAATTCGGCTACACGGAAATCGTCCGGATTCTGCTCGAAAACAAAAGAACCGATCCCGACCTGGCACGGTGGGATGGGGTCACTCCTATCTTGATGGCCGCGGGAAAGGGACTGGAAAAAATTGTGCACTTATTGCTTGCCGCAGGAGCAGACCACTCCGCCAACCCGCAGCTGCAAGGCCTAACTCCGCTTTATATCGCCGCGCAAAACGGATATGCGAACGTCGTGCGTGTTCTGCTGGAAGATGAACACGTCGACCCCAATCTTTCAATCACCAACGGCAATACGCCGCTGTACATCGCTTCGAAAATGGGAGCTGCGGCGATCGTTGAAATGCTTCTTGCTCATTGCAACATCGATCCAAATATCACGCGAGACGATGGGACAACGGCCCTTGCCGTTGCCACGCACCATGGTCACCGAGACATAGTACAGGCATTGATGATGCATCCGCGAACGATGCTTTCTGGCTCGTCTCATTGACTGCATTACTGCGCCTCACTTCTGCCGCTGCCCCAGTCGCAAGCTGTACAACACATCCAGCACATGCTGCGTGGAGCGCTCCACATGGGCTGCACGATGGGCGATGCCCAGCTGGCGCCACAGCGCGGGACGCAGCGGACGCATGACGATGCGCGCATCGGGTGACGGCGCCGCCGCTTCGTGCGGCAGCAACGCCGCACCATAGCCAGCGGCAACCAGGCTTTTGATGGCATCGTTGTAATTAAGCTGGATGCGCGGCACGGGTCGACACCCTTCCGCCGCGAACCATTCCATGGTCTGGCGTGAGAGCCTGGTCGTAGTGTCGTTGAGGACCAGGGGTTGCGCCGCGAGCCAGCCCGGCGTGACGTGTGCCGGACACTTCCAATGAGCAGGCATGAATGCCATGACGGGGTCGCGTCGCCAGGGTTTGATCGCGAGACCGGCCACCGGCGACTGCGGCAGCGCGACCAGGCCCACATCGAGCGTTCCGTCCGTCAGGCGGGTCAATGTCTCTTGCGACGTCAGCACGGCCACCTGGACATCGATCGCGGGGTGCTGCTGGCGCAGCAGGTCGAGGGCCTGCGGCAGCAGGTGCGCGATGGCTCCGGTGGAAGCGCCGAGCCGCACGCGTCCGGCAAGCCCTTGCACCTGCCGCTGCACATCGTCCAACGCCCGTTCCGCATCGGCCAACAAGCGGCGCGCGCGCTCCACCAGTGCGTCGCCCACGGCCGTGGGCCGCACCTGCCCGCGTTTGCGCGACAGGAGCGGCGACCCTATACGGCTTTCCAGCTCGGTGATGTGCAGGCTGACGGTGGGCGGCGCGAGGTGCAGCGCACGCGCCGCCTCGGCAAAGGAACCCCGGTCGGCTATTTCCACCAGGGTACGCAATCGGTCCAGGCTGATCTCGCGCATGGGTGCCTCCTTGTTCAGGAAATCTGAATTTCAATGTTGTTAAATTCAACTTTTCGTATTCTATCCGCGTGCGGACAATGAGGGCTTACCTTACTCATCTACAAGGAGAATCACGGCATGAGCGCACCTCTTGTTTTCATCGACGGCGACCAGGGCACGACCGGGTTGCAGATCCATCAACGCCTGCACGGACGCACGGACCTGCAGTTGCTGACACTCCCGGCCGAGGAACGCAAGCATCCGCAACGGCGCGCAGAAGCCATCAATTCGGCTGACATTGCCATCCTCTGCCTGCCCGATGCTGCCGCGCGCGAAGCCGTCGGTTCCATCGTCAACCCGGCTGTGCGGGTGATCGATGCGAGTTCCGCGCACCGCACCCAGCCTGGCTGGGTCTACGGCTTTCCAGAAATGGCCTCTGACCAAGCTGCACGCATCGCAGGCGCACACCGCGTGACCAATCCGGGCTGCTATCCGACGGGAGCCATCGGCCTCCTGCGCCCCTTGTTGCAGGCCGGGCTGGTACCGCGGGATTACCCGGTAAGCATTCATGCGGTCTCCGGTTACTCGGGTGGCGGACGTGCAGGGGTAGAAGAATACGAGGGACCGAATGCTTCCGGCGCGTTGCCCTTCCAGGTCTACGGACTGGGCCTGGCGCACAAGCACCCGCCGGAAATCCAGCTGCATGCAGGGCTGGCCGGGCGGCCTTTCTTCGTGCCTGCTTATGGCGCCTTCCGCCAGGGCATCGTGCTGACGATTCCGCTGGAATTGCGCCTGCTGGCGCCCGGTGTAAGCGGCGCAAGCCTGCATGCCTGTCTTGCGCAGCACTACGACGGCGCAGCGCATGTGCAGGTCATGCCGCAGGAAGAGTCGCATGCGCTTGCGCGCCTGAACCCTCAAGAGCTGAACGATACCAATGACATGCGGCTGCATGTGTTCAGCAATGCCGAGCATGGGCAGGTGTTGCTTGCCGCGGTATTCGACAACCTCGGCAAGGGTGCCTCGGGCGCCGCAGTGCAGAATCTGGATTTGATGCTTTCAACGTAAACACAACGCGCATCCGGGCGTTGCGAGCGCTGCTCCGTCATGCGATCCGGCGAAGCAGCGCCGGCACTCCCATGCTTTTCGCCTCAAGCCATTTTCGCCACCGCATGGAGGTCGGAATGACAAATTTTGCCAGCCGTCATTTCCGATATCCAAATATATAAAACCATTTGATTTATTTTTACGCGTGGTCTATAGTTGACACTGACAATCCCGTTGTCCCGGGCCCGCTCCCTGCCACAAGGGTTTCTGGCCTGGTCGAATAAATCCGTAATCGGAGGAGACCCTCGTCATGAAGTTGAAGCAGACTATTGCCCTGTCCATCGTGGCAGCCACCGCCGGCGCAGCCGCCACGACGGCCGTTGCAGCCGAACCCATCGTCGGCCTGATCACCAAGACCGAAACCAATCCCTTCTTCGTGAAGATGCGTGAAGGCGCGCAGCGTTCCGCCACGCTCAAGGGTGCCAAGCTGCTGACCGCCGCCGGCAAGGCCGACGGCGACAACGCCGGCCAGGTAACGGCCATTGAAAACATGGTGGCCGCCGGCGCCAAGGCCATCCTGATCACGCCGAGCGATGCCAAGGCCATCATCCCGGCGATCAAGAAGGCGCGCGACCAGGGCGTGCTCGTCATCGCGCTCGACAGCCCGACCGATCCGCAGGACGCAACCGATGCGCTGTTTGCCACCGACAACTACAAGGCAGGCCTGTTGATCGGCAAGTATGCGAAGTCAGCCTTCGGCGGCAAACCGGCCAAGATCGCCACGCTGGACCTCTTCCCCGGCCACCCGGTCGGCGCGCAGCGCCACAACGGCTTCCTCGCCGGCTTCGGCGTGCAGGGCATCGATCCGAAATCCAACACGCTGGCCAAGTCCGCCGACGTGGTCTGCATGGCCGACAGCTACGGCGACCAGTCCAAGGGCCAGACCGCGATGGAAAACTGCCTGCAGAAGAACCCGGACATCAACCTCGTCTACACCATCAATGAACCGGCCGCTGCGGGTGCCTACAAGGCGCTGCAAGCCATCGGCAAGGAAAAAGACGTGATGATCGTCTCGGTGGACGGTGGCTGCCAGGGTGTGCGCGACGTCAAGGCCGGCCACATCGCCGCGACATCGCAACAGTATCCGCTGAAGATGGCGGGCCTGGGCGTGAATGCCGGCGTCGAGTACATCAAGACCGGCAAGAAGGTTTCCGGCTACATCGATACCGGCGTTACACTCATCACCGACAAGCCGCAGAAAGGCGTCGAAAGCCGCGATACCGAATACGGCTCGACCGCCTGCTGGGGCAAGTAAGGACCGCGACGACATGAGGCGGGCAACCTGCCCGCCTCGCCAGCTCGTTCGGATCGACAACCTGCCTTCGCATCCGCCGTGAAGGCAGCATTCCAGATCGGGCAATCTCCTGCACGATTAGGCACGATGATGACTACCATGACCACTCCACGCCAGGAATCCCTCACCGCACCTGCTTCCGCCTCTGCACAGCAGGCTGCTCCCGTTGCGAAGCGCAGCGTGAAAGACTTCATGCCGCCGATTTCGGTGCTCGGGCCGCTGATCGCCCTGCTGGCCGCAATGGCCTTCTTCAGCTTCCGCTCCGACCGCTTCCTCTCGGGCCAGAATTTCTCGCTGATCCTTCAGCAAGTCGCTGTGATCGGCACCATTGCCATCGGCCAGACGCTGATCGTCCTCACCGCAGGCATCGACTTGTCCTGCGGCATGGCGATGGCGCTCGGCTCCATGGTCGCCGCCAAGCTCGCGGTCGACAACGGACTCAATCCCGGCTTTGCCATGCTGTGCGGCATCGGCATCTGCATGGCGATCGGCTTCGTCAACGGCATGCTGGTGACGAAGATCAAGCTGCCGCCCTTCATCGTCACGCTGGGCACGATGAATATTGCGTTCGCCATCACCCAGGTGTATTCCGAATCGCAGACCGTCACCGGCCTGCCGGATTCGCTGCTCTTCCTCGGCAACACCTTCCATGTCGGCCACACCGTCGTCACCTACGGCACGCTGCTGATGCTCGCGCTCTACGCGGTCACCTGGTTCGCATTGCGCGAAACCGCGCCGGGACGCCACCTATACGCTGTCGGCAACAACCCGGAAGCCGCGCGCCTGACCGGCATTCCCGTCACCCGCGTGCTGGTAAGCGTGTATGTGCTGGCCGGACTGTTCTACGGCATCGCTGCGCTGCTCTCCATCGCCCGTCTCGGCGCCGGCGACCCCAACTCCGGCCAGACCGACAACCTCGACAGCATCACCGCCGTCGTGCTCGGCGGCACCAGCCTCTTCGGCGGACGCGGCATGATCGCCGGCACGCTGATCGGCGTGCTGATCGTCGGCGTGTTCCGCAACGGCCTGACGCTGATGGGCGTGCCCTCGGTAATCCAGATCATGGTGACCGGCATCCTGGTCATTCTCGCGGTCGCAACCGACCAGCTCACCCACAAGAAAGGCTGATCATGACGACGACAACTGCACCCGTCATTTTCCAGGCGCGCGGACTCATCAAGCGCTACGGCCAGGTTACCGCACTCGACGGCGCCGACTTCGAACTGCGCGCCGGCGAAATCCTTGCCGTCATCGGCGACAACGGCGCCGGCAAGTCCTCGCTGATCAAGTGCCTCTCCGGCGCCACCGTGCCCGACGAAGGCGAGATCCGCCTCGACGACACAGCCGTGCAATTCGGCTCGCCCATCGACGCGCGCCGCCACGGCATCGAAACCGTCTACCAGGACCTCGCCGTCGCTCCCGCAATGTCGATTGCTGAAAACCTCTTCCTCGGCCGCGAGATCCTGCGCCCCGGTATCGCCGGCAAGGTCTTCCGCATGGTCGACAAGAAGAAGATGCTGGCCGAAGCCACGCGCTACATGCAGGACTTGAAGGTCGGCATCCGCTCTATGGTCCAGGCGGTGGAAACGCTCTCCGGCGGCCAGCGCCAGTGCGTAGCGGTATCGCGCGCGGCAGCGTTCGCCAAGCATGTGGTGATCCTTGACGAGCCTACTGCAGCGCTCGGCGTCAAGGAAGGCAACATGGTGCTGGAGATGATTCGACGCGTACGCGACAAGGGTCTCTCCGTAATCCTCATCAGCCACAACATGCCGCACGTGTTCGAGATCGCCGACCGCATTCACATCCAGCGACTCGGCCGCCGCGCTGCAGTGGTGAACCCGAAACACATCAGCATGTCGGATACCGTCGCCGTCATGACCGGCGCAATGACGGCAGACCAATTACCGAAGGAAGCACATGCATAAGGAAAACCGCATGCATAAAGAGGACACATATGCTTAAAGGAATCGACCCCCTGCTCTCTCCCGAGCTGTTGAAGGTGCTGTGCGAAATGGGGCACGGCGATGAAGTGGTGGTGGTGGATGCCAACTTCACCGCAGAGTCTCTGGGCCGCGGCAAGCCCATCATTCGCCTGCCGGGCAACGATCTGCAGCGCGCCTGCCGTGCGGTGTTGTCGGTGTTCCCGCTGGACGAAGCAGTGGAACAGCCGGTGGCATACATGAAGGTGTGCCATACGCCTGAAGGTTACACCACCGAGCTGCAACAATCGGTCATCGGATTGGTGTCGACGCTGGGCAAGAAGACTGCCGCACATTGCGAAGCGGTGGAACGCTTTGCGTTTTACGAACGGGTGAAGAAGGCGTATGCGATCGTGCAGACGGGAGAGTTGCGTCCGTATGCGAATTTTCTGTTCAAGAAGGCGGTGATTACGGAAGGCTTCGCGTAACACGCAATGTCACTATGACAAACGCCGGCCGTGCATTGCACGGGCCGGCGTTTTTTATTGCCGCTCAAAGAGCGGCAAGCCGGAAACATAAGCGATGTCGTTGTGGCGGGTAACGGCAGACGCAGGCACTGTTCAGGGAATATGAACGAGACTGCGTGAGATCACGCATCGTCATGGAACAATGCATTGAGCTGCTTGCCGGATGCTGCGCCCGCAAAGCCATCGAAGCGGCCTTTTGCAAGAGCCTGCGCGGCGTGCATGAAGCCGCCCCAGGCTGCTCGCGCCAACGCCCCGCCCACGCTGATGCGCCGCACGCCCAGCGCAGCCAGATCCTCCAGCGTAAAGTCCGATGCCGAGGCGATCAGCACATTCACCGGCTTGGGCGCCACGGCGGCAACCACGGCCTCGATCTGCTCGCGGGTCTGGATGCCCGGCGCATAGAGGCAATCGGCGCCGGCCTCCGCATAGGCCTTCAGGCGCGCAAGCGTATCGTCCATGTCGGGCACGCCAACAAAGAAATTTTCAGCGCGGCCGACCAGCAGCGTATCTTCACCACTCTCGTCGATCGCGCGGCGGGCCGCCGTGATCCGTTCTACCGCGACATCAATCGGAAACAGCGGCGCGCCTGGATCGCCGGTCGAGTCTTCGATCGACAGACCGGCGACGCCGGTGGCGACGGCCAGTTTCACGCTTTCGGCTACGTCGGCAGGAGTCTCGCCAAAGCCATTTTCAAAGTCGGCGTTGACGGGCAGATCGGTGGCATCGACCATCGCGCGCAGATGCTCAAGGACGTTCTCGCGCGTCACACAATTGTCGGCACGCCCGGTCGACCAGGCAAATCCCGAGCTCGTGGTGGCGATGGCGGAAAAGCCGATACTCGCCAGATAGCGGGCGCTGCCCACATCCCACGGATTCGGCAGCATGAAGCAGCCGGATGCATGCAGTGCGCGGAAGGCAGCTCGTTTTTCCGAAACGGTACGTGACATGATGTACTCCTAAAAGTTGAAAATGTTCTTATGGCTTTTTCCTGCGCTCGAGCAAATTCGATCGCAGAATCTTATTCCTTTTGTGATACTGCGAGATGGCGAGATCATTGCGCACCTTGTCGAGTTCGATCCAGTCCATGAATTTCTCGCATTCCGACATCAGGCTCTGCAACGTACGTATCGCATCCGGATATTTGTGAGCGCGATACAGGCGCATGAACTGGTCGCGTCGCGCTTGCATGCCTGCGTTCGTGCAACTCGCTGGCGGAATTATGTAGGCTCCATCGAAACCGGCCCGAGCGCCGCAGAATTCGCGACACGCTTCCAGGCGCTGATTGTTCCCGGCAAACGGCTAACCGGCATGTTGCGCAAAAACCTCCTTCGCTGCGAACATCCCGTTCAACGCCGCAGGGAATCCAGCATACACACTCATCTGCAAGATCGTCTCGACAATTTCCTCTTGCGACAAGCCGACATTCAAGGCGGCAGCGATATGTACCTTGAGCTGCGGCGTCGCGTTGCCTAGCGCGGTCAGTGCAGCGACAGTTGCCAGTTCCCGTTGCTGCAGGCTCAGCCCCGGCCGCGAATAGACGTCGCCGAAGCCGAACTCGACGATATACCGCCCGAGGTCAGGGCAGATATCGGCCAGCGACTCCACCACGCGCTCACCCGCTGCGCCGTCGACTTCCTTCAGACGTTCCCACCCTTTTTCGTACCTCGTGTTTTCCATTTGCGCGCTCCTTTTCTTTCAATTCATCTTCCATCGTCGAATACACCGCGATCTTTTCCTGCAGATATGCCAGTGTTTCACTCAAGGTGTTGATTTCCGCTTCCACCGCAAGTGCGTGCTGCTGCAGCATGGCTTTTCTTTCCTTCACGCTGGCGAGTTGCGTGCCGCGTTCGCGCAATTGCGCGTACCGCCGCATCTGCACGATCGGCATGCCGGTCGCGCGCAGGCGGAGCAGGAAAGCGATCCAGTTCAAATCGTCGGCTCGGTAAAGCCGATGGCCGTTGCTGCGACGGGCGACGGGCTTGATGAGCCCGATCCGCTCGTAATAGCGCAACGTATGCACGCTGAGGCCGCAAGCCTCGGCCGTCTGCTGGATCGTCAGTGCGTCAGTCATGGAAGGAATGGTAGAAGTTGGAGCGCGCTCTAAGTCAAGCACTATTCTACCGAGGCGGCGGCTATAGCGGGAAGGCGCCCGGGAATGGCGACGTTCGGCTTCTGCCGGGCAAGATCGCACCGGCTATGAACGCATCATTTGCGTTTGCGCAGGCGGTCGTATTTTGGCCAGTATTGGAACGGGTCTTCGTGGATGTCGATGTCAAGCTCTTGCACTCTTCTTTCGAGGTTGGCCTGCACATCCTGCACTGCCCTGTTATAGACAAGCGGGCCCACTTCTTCGAGAAAGAATCCCAGTAGCGCGTCGGCGGTAATGTTGCCGATATCCTCGCTCATGTTTTCTTTGAAGTAGCGTTGAATCGAAGCGACGACTTGCTTGCGATCTTCTTTCTGCAGCTCTATTGGCATATGGATTCGAATCCCGGTTTCATTTTTGTCGGCAGAAATTCAACGACCTCGTACTCGGCAATTCCCTCCCGCTTGAACGGGTCGCGCGCCAGGATAGCTTCGAGCTTCGTTAGGTCCACGCCGCTCGCGAGGATCACGCCACCCGTTCGCGGAACGCGACGGCCGGAGGCAATGAATACGCCTGCTGCGAATTGTGCGTCGAGGAACTCAACGTGCTCCGCCAGATACTTTTCTACATCCTCGAGTGGTTATCGATACGTCAGCAACACGACGAACATTCCGGTCCTTTCAAGGTGGTGGTAAGGAAGAGAGTTTATACGTCGCGTCGATAACGCGCATCAAGCGCGACTAATGACGTGGCCGACAGGTTGGGATGAACCGGATGTCATTGCCCCAGGTGATGCATGCGTTGCGGCGCAGGCATGCACAAAAAAAAGGCGCCGCGGTTTTTGCGGCGCCAAGCGGGAGTACTACCGTTGGAGAGTGATGCACATACTCGATACTGCCAGGCCGGTACGCGATTGCTGCCGCACCAGCCTGTTTACTGCGGGGATCAGAACCAGGTTTCGACCTGCACGCCATACGACGTGCCGTTGGTCTTGTTGCCGAACACACCGGTGCTCGAGAGCGCGCTGCCCGGGGTAGCGGCTGCCTGCGCGGCATCGTTCCACTTCGCATAGGTCACGAAGGCACGCAGTTCAGGACGGCTCCAGAAACCCTTGCCCATCGTCAGCGCCGGACCGAACGACACCTTGGTCAG
>DASVLM010000874.1:0-1810 GCA_036384875.1 Noviherbaspirillum sp. | reverse complement strand
CTGTACGGGCGGTTGTTCGCCGGACGATAAGGTTCGATGCGCGGTTCGGCATCCGGCGTGTCGAGCAGACCTTCCGGCGGATTGTCGCCCGGGCCATCATCCTGATAGTAGCCGCCCCTGCCGGAACCGGCGCGCGGCAGGACCGGGATTGAGGATGACGTTGAAGGCTCGGCTATGGCGGTGCGCGAAGACGGCTCGGCGACTGGTTGCTTCGATGCCGGCGGCACGCTGCCGCAGCCGATCAGCGCCAGCGGCGGCAGAATAGCGACAGCCGCGGCACGCCATCGAGACGCATTGGGTGTAGGCATCCACATTCTTGTTCTTCCCTTGCATCGACCGCGTACAGGGGCTTTCCGCGCCCTGCATGTCGATCGGTCATTCAAAACAAGAAAGAGTGTGCAACGACACGGCGTTTGCCGCAAGGACAGATTTCTTGATGTTCTTTCATGCTCCGTCCCGGCGGCGCATGCCGGGACGGAACGAGGCGAGCCTGGCGGCCGCGGTTGAACGAGTCAGCGAATCAACGAATCAGCAAATCAGCTTTGCACCAGCTTGCGATGGCGCTGGATGCTCATCAGGATGCCGGCGCCCAGGCCGAGCGTGACGAGCGCGGTGCCGCCGTAGCTCATGAACGGCAGCGGCACACCGACCACCGGAAGAATGCCGCTGACCATCCCCATGTTGACGAAGGCATAGGTGAAGAAGATCAGGGTGATGGAGCCGGCCATCAGGCGGCTGAAGAAGGTCGGCGCGTTGGCGGCAATGATGAGGCCGCGGCTGATCAGCAACAGGTAGAGCACCAGCAATACGCAGTTGCCGATCAGCCCGAATTCTTCCGAGAACACGGCGAAGATGAAGTCGGTGGTGCGCTCCGGGATGAATTCCAGGTGGGCCTGTGTGCCTTTGAGCCAGCCCTTGCCAGTGATACCGCCCGAGCCGATGGCGATAGTGGCCTGGATGATATGAAAACCCTTGCCGAGCGGGTCGGTGGTCGGGTCGATCAAGGTCATGACGCGGGCGCGCTGGTAGTCATGCAACATGGACCACACTACCGGCAGGCTGGCGAGGCCGGCCACCACAACACCGAGCAGTACCTTCCACGACAGGCCGGCGAGAAAGATCACATAGAAGCCGGCAGCCAGCACGAGGATCGCAGTACCGAGGTCGGGCTGCTTGGCGATCAGGCCGACCGGTATCACCAGCAAAATGGCCGCCACCATGAATTCCTGCCAGCGGATCAGGCCTTCACGCTTCTGGAAGAACCACGCCAGCATCAGCGGCATGGCGATTTTCATCACTTCGGACGGCTGGATCACCACGCCGACATTCAACCAGCGCCGCGCACCCTTCTTCACCATGCCGAAGACCGCTACCGCGACCAGCAGCGCAACGCCGACGGTGTAGATGGGAACGGCAAAGCGCATCAGCGTCTGCGGCGGAATGATGGCGGCAATCCACATCACCACGAAGGCGATCAGGATGTTGCGCAACTGGTCCTCGACGCGACCGGGAAAGTCGATGCCGGCGGAATACAGCGTGACAATGCCGACCGACAGGATCAGGAACATGATGAGCGCGAGCGGACCGTCGAATACCGTGAAATACGGCATGATGATCTGTCGCAGCGGACGACGTTCAGTAAGTCCCATGGCCAGTCCTCAATCCTTGTTGCCTTGTGTTTCCGCGCCCGGCCGCGGGCCGCCGACGGATTCGTCCTCGGCCTTCAGCGTCGCCGCCGGATTCGTTTCCGCCGCTTCGGTTTTCTCCGTCTGCGGCTTGTCCTTGTTGTCGGGACGCTTGCCGAGCAGGA
>DASVLM010000873.1:0-8116 GCA_036384875.1 Noviherbaspirillum sp. | reverse complement strand
GCTCTGCGCGCGCAGCGCCAACAGGCGCTGGCCTCGAATATCGCCAATGCGGACACGCCTAACTACAAGGCGAAGGATATCGATTTCAATGCGGTCCTGAAGGACGCGCTGTCGCGTACTACTGATGCAGGCGGGGCGCCGCAGGCGTTGGCAACGACTGCGGTCGGCCATCTGCCGGGTGCCAATATGAATGCTACTACCGGCGGCGCCGCGCTGCTGTACCGTACGAACACGCAAGGCAATGTCGACGGCAATACCGTCGACATCGACACGGAGCGTAATCAGTTTGCAGACAATGCGGTCCGTTACGAGGCGGAGCTAACCATGGTCAGCATGCAGATCAAAAATCTGCTGGCCGCAATCCAGGGGTAATCATCATGTCCATATTCAACGTTTTTAATGTTGCCGGTTCCGCGATGAGTGCGCAGGGGCAGCGCTTGAATACGGTCGCCAGCAATCTCGCCAACGCCGACAGCGCAACCAGTTCCACCGGGCAGACCTATCGCGCGAAGCAGGTGGTTTTTACCGCAGTTCCGATGGGTGAGGGCGGCGAGTCTACCGGCGTCAAGGTGGAGCAGGTGGTGGAAGATCAGTCGCCGCTCAAGCGCGTCTACGATCCGCAGCATCCCCAAGCAGATGAAAACGGCTACGTCACCATGCCGAATGTGAATGTCGTAGATGAAATGGTGAATATGATTTCGGCATCGCGTTCCTATCAGACCAACGTCGAAATGATGAATACGGCGAAGAACATGTTGCTCAAGACTCTGGCAATCGGCCAGTAATGGGGAAGGCGCGATGACGACAATACAAACAAATAATGGCATTCCGGACGATGTGCTGGCGGCAATGAATGGCACGAAGAAGACGACGGCGACGTCAACTGCCGACGATGCGCAGAACCGGTTCATGACATTGCTCGTGACGCAGATGAAAAACCAGGATCCGCTCAATCCGCTCGACAACGCGCAGATCACCAGCCAACTGGCGCAGCTCTCGACACTGAACGGCATCAACCAACTGAACACGACGCTCGATGCGCTCAAGGGTAGCTATCAGGCGAGCCAAACGCTGCAGGCAACCAGCATGATCGGTCACGGGGTGTTTGTGCCGGGCTCAGACATGTCGCTCAGTGACGGCAAGGCGGTCTTTGGTGCCGACCTGGCGTCTGCGGCCGACAGTGTGCAGATCACGGTCCGCGATGCAGCTGGCGCTGTGGTTCACACAAGCAACATGGGTGCCGCACAGGCAGGCATTATTCCCATGACTTGGGATGGCAAGACGGATAGCGGTGTAGCTGCGCCGGACGGCACGTATACATTTGAGGTGCGTGCCACGGCCGGCGGCAACAAGGTGGACGCTACGGCGCTGTCGTTCGGAATGGTGACGAGTGTGTCGACCAGCTCAAGCGGACTCAAGCTGAATACGCCAGGACTCGGTGCGCTGAATCTGTCGGACGTGCGCCAGATTCTCTAAGCAAATGCACTTAAATGCACTTGTAACGAAATAACGAAACAAGGGGAAGAAAATGAGTTTTCAACAGGGATTGAGCGGCCTGAACGCAGCATCCAAGAGCCTTGAGACGATTGGCAACAACGTCGCCAACAGCAATACAGTCGGTTTCAAGGGTTCGCAGGCGCAGTTTGCCGACGTATTCGCCAGCTCGCTGAATGGCGGGAGCGGCGCGCAAATCGGTATTGGCACGCAATTGGTCCAGGTTGCACAGGAGTTCACGCAAGGGAATATCACGTCGTCAACGAACCCCCTGGATATTGCCATCAACGGCAACGGGTTCTTCCGCCTGGATTCGAATGGCGCTTCTTCCTATACGCGCAACGGCCAGTTCCAGCTTGACAAGGACGGTTTCATCGTCAATGCCAATGGCGCCAAGCTGACCGGATTTACCGCCAACTCGAACGGTGTATTGTCGACCGGCGCACCGGCCGACCTCCAGGTTAGTACCAATGCACTGGCGCCGCAGGCGACATCGGGGCTTGCGGTCCAGGTCAACCTGGATTCCCGCAGCACGGTGCCGACAACCGCCACGTTCAGCATGGCCGATCCGACCAGCTACACGAATTCCAGTTCGGCTTCGGTTTACGACAGCCTGGGCAATTCGCATGTGATGCAGATGTTCTATGTCGCGACGTCGACCGCCGGGCAATGGGACGTCTATGCTTCTTGCGATGGTGTCGATTTCAACAGCGGGGCGACGATCGGGCAGCTCCAGTTCAACACCGACGGCTCGCTCGACACGACCGCCAGTACGCTCCCGTACAACATGTCGATCGACCTCGATGCGGTCGCAACCGCCAACAACACCACCAACCGTGCGACCACGCCGCTGGCATTTACGCTCGACTACAAGGGTTCGACACAGTACGGTTCCGCATTCAGTCCTTTCAGCCAGACGCAGGACGGTTTCGCCGCCGGTCGCCTGTCCGGTTTCAATATCGGTTCCGACGGCCTTATCACCGGCCGCTATACCAACGGTAAATCGGCAACCTTGGGCCAGGTCGTGCTGGCGAGTTTCAAGAATCCGAACGGCCTGCAGCCGCTCGGTAACAACATGTGGGCGGAAACGGCGACATCCGGGCCGTCATTGGTGGGTTCGCCGAACTCCGGCAATTTCGGTGTGCTGCAGTCGTCCGCTGTCGAGGAATCGAATGTGGACATGACTGCTGAACTGGTGAACATGATTACCGCGCAGCGCGTTTATCAGGCCAATGCGCAGACCATCAAGACGCAGGATCAGGTGCTGCAGACGCTGGTGAATCTCAGGTAATGGGAGTAGGGATGCAAGCCTGTTTTTCTGAGGACCGGAGAGACTGATGGATCGCATTATCTATACCGCCATGAGCGGCGCGAAGCATATCCTTGAAAAGCAGGCGACGACTTCGAATAATCTTGCCAATGCATCGACCACCGGTTTTCGGGCGCAACTCGATTCGTTTCGCGCGGTGCCGGTGCTGGACACGGCATTGCCGACTCGTGCGTTTGTCACAGATTCGACTGTCGGCACCGATTTCACGCCTGGCCCTATCCAGCAGACCGGACGCGATCTCGACGTCGCAGTGCAGGGCAGCGGCTGGATCTCGATACAACTGCCGGACGGCAGCGAGGCATTCACGCGGGACGGCAGCCTGAAAACCGATGAAAACGGCGTATTGCAGACTCGCGGCGGCGCCACCGTGCTGGGTGACGGCGGGCCAATCACGATCCCGCCCGGCGTGACGATATCGGTGGCCAAGGACGGTACCGTCACCGGCATCGAATCGGGCTTCAAGCCCGGTGCGGCGACTGTGCTTGGGCGCATCAAGCTGGTCAATCCGCCGCAGGAAAACATCGTGCGTGGCGATGACGGCTTGTTCCGGTTGAAAGACGGTACGACTCCGGATGCCGATGCGAATGTGGCGTTGGTGGGCGGAGCGCTGGAAAACAGCAATGTCAACGTAGTGGATGCCATGGTTGACATGATTTCGCTGGCACGGCAGTTCGAGCTGCAGATGAGCATGCTGAAGAATGTTGAGAGCAACGACACGAAAGCCGCTCAGATCATGAGTTTGAGCTGATGCTGTACGACGGACAATAACAATCGAGGGCCCGTATTGTGCGGGAAAGCTTATGATTCGATCGCTTTGGATTTCCAAGACCGGACTGGATGCGCAGCAGACGCAGATGGATACCATCTCCAACAACCTGGCGAACGTGAATACGTCCGGTTTCAAGCGTTCCCGTGCGGTGTTCGAAGATCTGCTGTACCAGACATTGAGGCAACCCGGTGCGCAGTCGTCGCAACAGACGCAGCTGCCGTCCGGCCTGCAAATCGGCACCGGTGTGCGTCCGGTGGCAACCGAGCGCATTTTCACGCAAGGCAATCTGCAGCAAACCGGCAACGACAAGGATGTTGCCATCCAGGGTGCGGGCTTTTTCCAGGTTCTCTTGCCCGATGGTACGACGGCTTATACCCGCGATGGCTCATTCCAAATGGATTCCAATGGCCAGCTCGTGACGTCCAGCGGCTATGTCGTCCAGCCGGCCATCACGCTTCCGGCCAATGTGCAGAGCCTGACGATTGCGCGCGATGGCACAGTGTCCGTAACCGTTTCCGGTTCAAGCGCGGTGACGCAGGTCGGCACGCTGCAGCTCGCTACCTTCCTCAATCCCGCAGGATTGGAGGCCAAGGGTGAAAACCTGTATGTCGAAACGACGGCATCGGGAAGCCCGAGTACAACCTCGCCAGGAACCAACGGTGCAGGCTTGCTGACGCAGGGTTATGTCGAGACTTCGAATGTCAACGTGGTGGAAGAGCTGGTGAACATGATCCAGACCCAGCGGGCATATGAGATCAACAGCAAGGCAATCCAGACGTCCGATCAGATGCTGCAGCGGCTGGCGCAGCTCTGACGGTACCGTATCGACAAAAGAGCTGACATGAGGCGCGTTACCGCATTTACATTGATCGGGCTGGCGCTTGCAACACTTGCCGGTTGCGGCACGACACCGCCGTCCATCATTGAACGTCCGACTACCGCTCGGCCTTCAGCGGCGCCTCTGCCTGCGCCCACAGCCGGCGCGATTTTCAACTCGGCCGGCTATCGGCCCATGTTCGAGGACCATCGCGCTCGCATGGTGGGCGACATGGTGACGATCACCATCAGCGAAAGCACGAGCGCAGCGAAGTCGGCGGCCAACTCGGCCAGCAAGAGCGGCAGCATTTCGATCGCTACACCGACCTTGTTCGGCAAGGTGGGGTCGGGAACTGCGAGCGGATCGACTGCCAACAAGTTTGAAGAAAAAGACGCTACTACCGCAACCAACACCTTCACCGGCACGATTACCGCGACAGTGATCGAGGTGCTTCCGAACGGAAACCTCGTTGTGAGCGGCGAAAAACAGGTTTCATTCGACAAGGGCGTCGAGTATGTCCGCGTCTCCGGTGTCGTCAGTCCGGACCGGGTCGGTACTGGAAATACCGTGCCGTCCACGCAGATCGCGGATGCGCGTATCGAATATCGCACCAACAGTCGTATCGACAAGGCGGAATTCATGTCGCAAGTGGCGCGTTTCTTCATGAGCATGCTGCCGCTTTGATGGGGAACGAAGGATGAAGATCGTCGAAGGCATGATGAAGACATTGTCGCTCCTCGCCGGAGTGGCGTGCCTCGTCGCCGCCGTGCCGGGACACGCGGAACGCTTGAAGGATCTTGCAAGTATCCAGGGCGTCCGGCAGAACCAGTTGATCGGCTACGGCCTGGTGGTCGGCCTGGATGGCAGCGGCGACCAGACCACGCAGACGCCGTTCACGGTGCAGAGCGTGGTCAGCATGCTGCAGAACATGGGCATCAACATGCCGGCGGCCACCAGTTTGCAATTGAAGAATGTCGCCGCGGTGATGGTAACGACGTCGCTGCCGGCGTTTGCGCGACCGGGGCAAACGCTGGATGTGACAGTGTCATCAATGGGTAATGCCAAGAGCCTGCGCGGCGGCACGTTGCTGATGACGCCGCTCAAGGGCGCCGACGGTCAGGTATATGGCATTGCACAGGGCAACGTCGTGGTCGGTGGTGTCGGTGCTTCCGCCAGCGGCAGCAAGACGCAGGTCAATCATTTGAGCGTTGGGCGGATTTCCGCAGGTGCGACAGTGGAGCGCGCAGTCCACACGACGATGGGAGACGGCGAGGCCGTGTATCTCGAACTGAACGACACGGATTTTTCAACGGCGAGCAGGGTCGTCGACGCGGTGAACCGGCAGTTCGGTCCCGAAACGGCGGCCGCGCAGGACGGCAGGGTCATTCGCGTGCGCGCGCCGCTTGCTAATCAGGAGCGGGTTGCCTTTCTCGGCGCTCTCGAAAGCCTGAATGTCACGCCGGCGCAGATGAGCGCCAAGGTTATCTTGAATGCGCGTACCGGTTCCGTTGTGATGAACCAGGCCGTGACGCTCGATACCTGCGCTGTTTCGCACGGTAACCTCTCGGTGGTGATCAATACCGATCCGGTCATCAGCCAGCCAGCGCCCTTGTCCGGTGGGCAGACTGTGGTTGCTTCGACATCGCAAATCGACATCAAGAAAGAGCCGGGCCAGGTCCTGCTGATCAAAGGCGGTGCTTCGCTTGCAGACGTGGTGAAAGCCCTTAATGCTGTCGGCGCCACGCCGCAGGACCTGTTGGCCATTTTGCAAGCAATGAAGGCGGCCGGCTCGCTCCGGGCCGACCTGGAGGTCATCTGATCCATGATCAACCCGACCGGCCTCGACGGGAAGTTTGCGCTCGATTCCAAGGATGTCGATGGACTGCGGCAGGCCGCGCGCAAGGGCTCCCCGGAAGCGTTGAAAGCAACCGCGAAGCAGTTCGAAGCCTTGTTCATGAATATGGTGCTCAAGAGCATGCGCGATGCCACGCCACAGGACGGCGTCTTCGATAGCGAACAGAGCAAAATGTACACATCGATGTTCGATCAGCAGATCAGCCAGACCATGGCATCTCGCGGCATCGGACTTGCTGAAGTGCTCTATCGACAGCTTTCCAGAATGACAAATCAGGGAAACCCGGATGCTCCCGGCGATCCGGCAATGCCGGGCAGCGACATGTTGCCCGCCTTGCAAAGCCCCAGTGCGGAAGGCCAGGCTCCCATCAAGTCCAATCCCTCCCAGCCGTCCCACGTCCGGGATTTCACGGACCGGCTGGCGCCGCATGCGGAAGAAGCGAGCAGGGCTACTGGAATTCCAGCCAGGTTCATGCTCGGCCAGGCGGCATTGGAAAGCGGCTGGGGCAAGCATGAAATCGTCGGGACGAACGGTACCCGAAGCTATAACCTGTTTGGAATCAAGGCAAACGCAGGGTGGAACGGGAAAGTGGTGGAGGCGGTGACGACGGAATATGTGAACGGCGTGCCGCAGACGAAGCTTGAAAAATTCCGAGCCTACGATTCCTACGCCGATTCGTTCCGCGATTATGCGAAACTGTTGCGCAGCAATCCCCGCTACGAAAGCGTGCTTGCCAATGCACAGGACATCAACGGTTTCGCGCAAGGCTTGCAGAAGGCCGGGTACGCGACAGACCCGAACTATGCCACCAAGCTCATGCGCATTATCAAACAGTCATTGTCCGCATAACATTGTTCGAGATTCAGGGCGGCGGCGCTCAAGTTTTGCTGCATCTTGCCGTTGACATGGATATCGCTAGATAGAAGAAAATCCCATGGGCTCAAGCATCCTCAACGTCGGTCAAAGCGCTCTTGCGGCAGCACAGGCAGGGTTGACGACCACTGCGCACAATATTGCGAATGCGAATACGCCGGGTTATTCGCGCCAGATTGTGATTCAAAAGTCGGCCGGATCGCAGGACATGGGCTTCGGCTATATCGGCAAGGGTACTGAAGTTGCTGAAGTACAGCGGGTCTACAGCGACCTGCTCAATGAGCGCGTCAACCAGGCTCAGAGCTCTAGCAGCCAGCTTCAAACCTATTTCAACCAGATTTCGCAGATCAATAACCAGTTCGGCAGTTCGACAGCCGGACTCTCGCCGACGCTGCAGAGTTTCTTCAACGGCATCCAGGATCTGGCGTCAAACCCGACATCGGGCGCTACGCGACAGGCTGCCTTGTCGTCCGCCGAGACCCTGGCGGCACGTTTCCAGAGCCTGGACGGACAATTGCGGGATGTGGCATCGGGCGTGAATAGCCAGATCGTGTCAACCGTCGATTCGATCAACGTCTACGCCCAGCAGATCGCCACCCTGAACGACGCAATCGAAAAAGCCCAAGGCGGCGTTGATGGTCAGGTATCCAACGATCTCCTTGACCAGCGTGATTACGCCGTTGCCCAGTTGAGCCAGCAAGTCAAGGCAAGTGTGGTCAAGCAAGGTAACAGCTATAACGTTTTCATCGGCAACGGCCAGCCGCTGGTTGTCGGGGCCAAGCCGACCACGCTGGTAGCGGTGAATTCCACCACGGACCCCGGCCAGATGTCGGTCGGCTATGTGAGCAACGGCAAGCAGATTCCTCTGGCAGAAAACAGCCTCACGGGAGGCTCGCTGGGCGGATTGATTCAATTCCGGAACGAGACATTGAACGTCGCGCAGAATTCCCTCGGCCGGATTGCTGTCACACTCGCCAT
>DASVLM010000872.1:0-5328 GCA_036384875.1 Noviherbaspirillum sp. | reverse complement strand
GAAAACGCCGGCTACCCGACGCTGTGCAAGGGGCGCTTCGACGTCAACGATGAAAACTATTATGCGATCGAGGAGCCGACCAGCCTGAACACGCTGGAACTGCTCCCGCAGCTGATGGCGCTCGGCGTGAAGGCGATCAAGATCGAAGGACGCCAGCGCAGTCCCGCCTATGTTGCGCAGGTGACGAAGGTGTGGCGCGAAGCAATCGACAACTGCCTCGATGCGGCGCAGCGCTATTCCGTCAAGCCGGCCTGGATGTCCGAACTCGACAAGGTCGCGGAAGGACAGCAACACACCCTGGGCGCTTATCATCGCCCGTGGAAATGACCATGAAGATTTCCCTCGGTCCCATTCTTTATTTCTGGCAGCGCGACGACGTATTCGCGTTTTACGATGCCGTCGCCAAGTCGCCGGTCGATATCGTTTATCTCGGCGAAGCAGTGTGTTCGCGCCGGCGCGAATTGCGCCTGCATGACTGGCTCGACGTGGCGGAGCGCCTCGCTGCCGCCGGCAAGGAAGTCGTGCTGTCGACACAGGTGCTGCTGGAATCGAAAACCGACATGGGCACGCTGCATCGCGTCACCACCAACGAACGCTTCATGGTGGAAGCGAACGACATGGGCGCGGTGCACTGCCTGGCAGGTCACGCGCCTTTCATTGCCGGTCCGCACCTCAACGTATTCAATCCGCCGACGATGTCTTACATGGCTGAACTCGGAGCCAAGCGCTGGGTGATGCCGCTGGAGATGTCGCGCGACAGCCTCGCCTGCATGCAGCAGGACAGGCCGGCCGGGCTGGAGACGGAAGTATTCGCCTATGGCCGCCTGCCGCTCGCATTTTCCGCGCGCTGCTTCACCGCACGCCATCACAACCTGCCGAAGGACGATTGCCGTTTCCGCTGCCTCGATTATCCGGATGGCTTGCCGCTGAAGACGAAGGAAGGCCAGCATTTCCTGACGCTCAACGGCATCCAGACGCAATCCGCGCTGGTCTACAACCTGGTGCAGGATGTGGAGTCGATGCGAGAACTCGGCGTCGATGTGTTGCGCATCAGCCCGCAGTCGCGCGATACCGATCGCATCGTCGCGCTGTTCAAGGATGCGATCGACGGCCGGATGTCCGGCGCCGATGCAATGCAGGCGATGGAGCCGCTGATGCCCGAGTGGCCGTGCAATGGCTATTGGCACGGCAAGCCCGGTTTGGACCGCATGGTCGCATGATACGAATCGAAAGCCAGTGATGACCGCAAACCGTTTTCTGTTGCCGGAACCTGTCGGCAAGCTGCTCTCCCATCTTCCTGTGTATCCCGGTTCGCTGTTGTTTGCGACCGGCTTGAACATTGCGCTGGGCAATACGCTGCCGCAGGATGTGCAGCAATCCTTGAATGGCAAGAAGCTTCGCATTCGCGTGAGTGATGCCGGATTGTCGTTCGACTTCCAGTGGAACAATGGCCGTTTCGCGGCTTGCCGTCCGCAGGGAGAACCCGACCTGACCATCAGCGCCAGTGCGCATGATTTCCTGTTGCTCGCACGCCGGCAGGAAGACCCCGATACGCTCTTCTTCAGTCGCCGGCTGTCGATGGAAGGCGATACCGAGCTCGGCCTCCTGGTCAAGAACACGCTCGATGCAATTGAATTGCCGGTATTCGAACTCGGCAAGATGGCGCCGCGACAAATACTGAACCGCATTCTTCCGGGGCGCAGTTCCTGACAGGAGGGCAACCATGCGCCACAGCGATCCGACTTTTCCTCTGGTGTATTCCTGCTCCGGCTGTTCCAGCGCGGCGCAGATGGCCAATCATGTGGCATTGCAGCTGGATCGGCGCGGCGTGGCGCAGATGTCCTGCATCGCCGGTGTCGGCGGCGATGTGCCGCATCTGCTGAAGATTGCAAAATCGGGCCGCCCCATCATTGCGCTCGACGGCTGTCCGCTGGCATGCACCAAGTCGACGCTGGCACGACATGGCATCGAACCGCAGCACTACCACCAGTTCAATGATTACGGCGTGAAGAAGCGCTATCACGCCGACTTCGACGCGCAGCAAGCGGAGCAGGTGATCGAGACGGTCATCACTGCTCTCGCGGAAGAACCGAAGCAGGAAACTTCTCCTGCGTCGCCTGCTGTTATCCCTGACGCACCTTGAAATTCGGGAATAGCGCGTCGAGCCGCTGCAGCAGGTCCTTGCCCGGATAACCGGCAAGTGCGGCTGCCTTCAGCGGCCGGTTACGGCATCCCTGCGGACGAAACAGTTGCAGGGCATAGTTCCTTACCCCCATGTCGTGCAATGCGCCTGCCAGCGCGGCGAGATCGTCCTCGGCCAGCAGGTTGGGGTGCACCGTCGTGCGCACTTCATGCGGCACGCCGGAAGCAAGCAATCGTTGCAGGCTTTCGCGGGCCGCGTCGCCGCTTCCATCCACGCCGGTAACCTCGCCGTAACGTTCGAACGGCGCCTTGATGTCGAGCCCCATCCAATCCACCATCGGCAGCAGCGCTGCGAGTTGCCGAGGATAGGCGCCGCTGCTGTGCAGTCCGACTTCATGGCCCAGGCTTTTCACATCGGCGATGGCATCCGGCAGGCAAGGATCGAGCACGGGTTCGCCGCCGCTGAAGACGACGGCATCGATGATGCCTGACTGCTTCTTCAGCAGGTTGAATACGCGCTGCCATTGCAACGGACTTTTCTGCAGACGCGGCTGCAGATGGGTGTTGTGGCAATACGCGCAGCTCCAGGGGCAGCCTTGCACGAAGACGACTGCCGCAAGCTTGCCGGGATAGTCGGTGATGGTGAGGGGAGTGATGCCACCCACCTTGAGAGAGTGCTGCATTGCCTGCGTGGCGCCGCTGCGCACGCTGATCGCGGAAGTGGATATGCTCATCGATGTTCTCGTTGTTGCCTTGTCGATGGTAATGAGCAAATCGCAATGCGACAACATGAATGCGGAAAGCCTTGACCTGGATTAATTCCTCTTTTGGGAATTAACACAGAGCGATTTGCCAGCGCATGCAAGGGAGCCGAGGTCGCGTCGAGAAGCGCAACCGTACGTGATGTACGGTGAGCATCGCAGGCGCGAGATCGGCCCCTTTCATGCGCTGGAAACCGCTCTAGCCGTAACGGCCATGCAGGAACCATTGCATATCGTCCTCGCTCCGCGTGCGAAAGATCCAGTAGCAGACAGAGGCATCGTCTTGCGCGACGAAGTAATCGCGCATCGCCAACCGGCCGTCCCACCAGCCGCACTCGATACGCTCTGGGCCTCTCAGCAGTTTCAGCGGTGATCCGTAAAACACACGGTTCTGGCGCACGGACAACTGCACCGGTTCATCCAATATCCAGCACGGCCGCTCCGGCGGCAGTCCATTCGCGGAGGAAAGGCGCGGCGCGCATGCGGCAGGGCTCCACGCGTTGCTGACTTCGGGACGATGATCGGCGCGCGGCGCAGGCACCAGCACCTTGTCGTGGCCGAGGCGTGCCGTCAGCAGCTCCAGCAATTTGCGATAGTCGGCAGCGCTGCCGCCGGGTTCGGGAAACAGCGAGTCCGATGAAGGCTGCATCGCTTCGGCTTGCGCGGTGTCGATGCGTACTGCAATCACCGGCGCAATCAGAGCCAGTCGTCCCAGGCGTTCCTTCAGCAGGCGCAGCAGGTGTTCCTCGCGCCATGCGGGTTCGGCCAGCGCAATCTCCAGCGCGGTTGGCGCAATGGCGCTGCGACCGCGCTCATGTTCAAGCAGCAGTGTGAAGCGCGATACCGCAAGCTGGCGGGATACCAGCCAGCCGGTCATCTGCAGCAGCAGGCGGCGCGCGGCAAACAGCAGGGCCTCGGCGTGCTCGATACGGTCCGGCAGTTCGATGCGTGCAGAGAAAGTCTTGGGCGGCTGCACCCATTCAAACAGCTCCGGCGACTTGCCGTAGGCGCGATCGAGCGCGCCCAGCACTTCCTTGCCGAGACGACGCTGCAGCCCGGAACGCGACAATCCGCGCAGCTTGCCGAAAGTCCGGCAATCGATTCCTTCAAGCCAGCCCTGGTATGGACGCAGCGCGGGAAGCAGCAGGCAGGGCAGGTTGTCGAGCCGGCGCACGAGGTTTTCCATGCGCGCGACGCGGCGCAATACGGAGCGATGTTTCTGTTGCGGAAAGCGGGCCAGCATCCAGGCGCCTTGGGCCGTCGGCGCCATACCGACCTGGGGCGTGAAGCCGAGCGCATGGATGGCAGCACGCACCAGCCGGCACAGCCGGAGCCGTCCGCCGAAAGCGCGCAAGCTCGCCGTTACGTCGAGCAGCAGGCAGGACTCCGTTGCGAAAGCCACTTCCGGCGTGTACTGCAGCAGTGCAAGCGCAATCGAGTTCAGCGCATCCTGTTCGCGCAAGGGATCGTGCTCATGCATCGCCGCATCAGGACACATGATCAATGCGCCATTGCGTCGCATGCCGATGCTGACACCGCTGAGCGCAGCCTCTGCGCTCATGGCAATCACGCCTTCACGGCCGACCACGACATGAGGCCCCGGCTCAGACCAGCGCGGACGTATGGTTTCGAGCGGCAGTTGCGGCAAATGTATGGCGATCCACGAACGCATGGCCGGAGTCGGATGAAAGCGAATGAGGCCGGCTTCGGGGCAGGCCGTCCAGGGGAACATGAAGCGGCTCGTCACTTTGCGGACCGCGGCGCTTGACGATGCCGACCGTGATGCCGCCATTGGCCGGATGCAGCGCCAGCCGCAAGGGAGCAGGCGAGGCATCCTGCGCATGGGCGAGCGGGCGCAGCATCCAGAACACGGTGTCCGCACCTTGTGCAATCAGGTGCAGGCGGCGCAATGCTTCATGGCGCATCGGCGATCGCGGAGACTGCCAGAACAGCAGGGCGCCGCAGCTGCCGTTGCGCAGTATCTGTTCCGCAGACCAGAATGCGTCGGCAGGATTCTCTGTTTTCACCCACAGCAGCCGGTCGAGCGGCAGCCCCCATGACATCCAGGCAGCGAGCTGAGGCGGATGCGGCGGCTGGACAAGTGCAATGCGCCCCTTGCCGGCAATGGCGCGCAAGGCGGGGCGCAGCAAGTGCATTTCACCGATACCCGCTTCGCGCAACAGCAATTCCGTCAGCGACGAAGCCGGCCAGCCGCCGTGGGGCAATTCCTTGTCCAGCATGGGATACTCGGACGGAATCGCCTCGGCACGCCACGATGCCATCTGGTTTGCGCGCCACACGGACTGCGGCAGTGACGCGGCGGAAACTAAAGCTGGCATCCGGGTCTCCTAGAATCTGTTTGGCATTCGTGCCGTTCATAAACACTGTTTAAATATACAGTATAATTCGAAGCCGGATTAGTCAA
>DASVLM010000871.1:0-6969 GCA_036384875.1 Noviherbaspirillum sp. | reverse complement strand
GAGATCAGCACTTCGACCATGCGCTCGTCCGCGCCGGACTGCGGCATGACTTCGAGCATGAAACCGATGCTGTCCCGGTTGACGAACAGTGCATCGGTGCCGATATAGGCCGAATACGGCAGCCAGCTCGCGAATTGCTCGGCAGGCGATTCGTCATCGCCGTGCAAACCGAGGAGTTTGCGAATACCGGCACGACTGCCGGCGATGTCGCGCAAGCCGCTATGAAGGGAATCAGACATGCGTTGTCTCCAGGTTCTTGCAGTTACTGGTTGTCGCCGGTAGCCGGATTGGCCGAACCCGGGCGCGGGCTTGCCGTGCTGGCAAACGGAGCCGCGCCACTGGCGTCGGTCTGGCGCGGTCCGGCAAGACCGGCCGTCGTATCGGCAGGCTGCGCGGCGGCATGCGGCGGACGAATCGGCGCATAGGCACTGCGGATGCGTTGCTGCACGTGGTCGATCAGCCAGCGACCGTTATCGATCTGTACGTAAACGAAACCTTGATCGACCAGGTCGTGGTCCGTGTCTTCCCATGGCTTGACCCAGAGCCGCAGCACGCGGGACTGCGAGCGAAGCGGCATCGCCGACGATTGCATGGCAGCCGGCTGCCGGGCGGGAGCTGCCATGCTGTCTGCGGGTGCCGGTTGGCGGTGCTGGCGTTGGCTTGGAAAATTGTTGCGTAGCGCGTTGTAGTAATTGCCGGAGACTGAATCGCATTGCACGCCCGGCGGCGCCTTGCAGCCATACTCGGCGCTGCCGCCGAGGCCGCTGAGGCTGGTGCAGGCGGCCATCGATAGGGCAGCCGCTACCGCGGTGATCCCGCGTGCAGGAAGGATGGCGCGTGTCATGGCAAGACCTCCTGCGGCGTGGTTACGCGCTGCGGCGCATGTGCTGCGACGGCCGCAGCATGGGATGCAATCTCGGCCGCATCGACGTAGCCGTCGGTGCGGCTGCCGTCCGCATAGAAAATCGTCGGTGTGCCACGTACCTGCAGCCGCTGCGCGAGCGCGAGATTGCGTTCGATCGGATGGGGACAGGATGCCGGCTGCGGCGAGATGGCGGCGAGCACGCTCTGGTCGCCCTGCACCATGTACCGGTGCCAGGCGGTCTGCCGGTCTGCGTTGCACCAGATCGCAATCGGCAGCGTATCTCCCTGAAAGGGCACCAGGAAGGTATAGACCGTCACGTTATCGAGCTTGTCCAGTTCCGGTTCCAGCCGCTTGCAATACGGGCAGGCGGGGTCGCTGAAGACCGCGATCGTACGGCTGCCGTCGCCATGGACGGTCTTGATTGCATCGGCCAGCGGCAACTGCTCAATCGGGATGACCTGCGCCGCGCTTTCCTGGCTGTCGTTCCGGTTCTGCTGATCCTGTGCCTGCGCCAACCTCGGCGCGGTCAGGTCCGTCATGGTCTGGGTATCGAACACCCGGCCGAAAACCAGGTAACGCAGATTCTTGCGCGATACGAACGCCATGTTGGCGCCCATCCAGACTTCGTACAGCTCCGGGATCGGCGTACGCACGACGCGCGTGAACTGCGTGCCGGGATGCGCCTTTTGCAATGCGGACAGCAGGCGGTCTTCTTCCGTCGCGGGCGACGATGCCGCCGCCGCATTGAACGAGATGGCCGCGCAGGCGAGCGCGATTGCGGGCAGCGCGCGTTCAGTAATCTTCATCGTTCGATCCTTTCATGGTGCGTTCGTCCGGGATGCCGCGCGCGGCGGCGACAGGCAGGGTCTGGCGGGCATTGACGGGGAGCGGTGTGTCAATCCGCACCCCCTTGGTGATGACGACGTCGACCTCGCGGCCGGCGTCGATCTCAACGACGGGAAAGGTTTGCTCGGCGAGCTTGATGTAGTACTGGGCCAGTCGGTCCAGCGCGTGGCCGACGCCGCCGCCGAGACCGGCGCGGTAGGCGTCGCTGCCGGACATGTTGGCAATGGTGCCGAGCGCCGAGGTGCTGTAGCTGGTAGACGCGGTGGACAGGCCTTGTCCGATGCCGCTGGCAATGCCGGCGAGCAGTGCATTGGCCAGCATCTGCCCCTGCTTGGTCACCAGGCGCCCGCGCATGCCGACCTTGCCGTCTTCGCCGTAGACGCTGCCCTGGATCTTGATGTCGAGCGTCGATCCGTCGTCACGTACGCAGGACAGGCTTTCGGTGCGCAGGTAGGCGCGCTCGGAACCGATGTCGCCATAGCCGGCGGCGATCACGAAACAGTCGCGGTACTCGCCACGGAACCGGTTCGGCAGCACCGAATTGTCGGACAGCCGGATCAACACCGGCTGCGGATTGGACTGCGCCTGGCCGCCGGTGGGCGCGTCCAGCCCGCCCAGCAAGACGCCGCGCGTGAAACTGACCGGCAGATAGGTGCTGATCGTATCGGGTGCACCGTGGCCGTCATGGTCGCTCGCAACGGGCGAGGGCACCGCCTTGCTGATGCTGGCCATGGACACATGTACCAAGCCTGGCGCGGGTGCTTCCGCCCGGTCAGACGGCGTGCCGGACGCGAGCCGTCCGGGCGGTGGCGGCAGGTTGGCAGGCAAGGCACCGGCAGGTGGATATGGGGGCAGTACAGGCGCCGGAGCGGGGACCGGCGGTGGCGGCACGGGAACGGCTGGCGCTTTTGTCGTCAGCCGCTGTTCCAGTTCGCCGAAGCGCTGCAGGGTCCGGTCCTCGAATTCCTTGCGGTCACGGTTGATGCGGGATTGCTCTTCGCGCTCGTGTTCGTATTGCGCGAGCTTGCGGCCGGCGGTGCCCACCCATTGATCGAGCGGATCGACCTGTTGGCCCGGCGCCATGACGCCGATGTTGGTGGGCGTGCCCGCAACTGCCGTGACGCGGGAAGCAGGCGTCACCTTGGCGCCGCCGGTGAACGCGAAGACCGCCCATAGCGTGCCCACGCCGCATGCCATGATTGCCCCGAATGCGGCGTACTGGCGGTGCTTCGGCGACAGGCGTGCCGCCGCGTTTCTGAGTTTCGACAGGTCGAACACGGTCATGATCCGCTCCCCAATCGGATCACATAGACGCTGGTGCTGTCGCCCGGACGCAGGTTCAGGTTGTCGATCGCGACGCCGACCACGCCGCCATCGGCCCGGTCGAATTCCTGTTCCGCCAGCACCATCGCTTGCTTGCTGATGTTGGTCAGCAGGTATTTTTCACCGACCAGGCTGCGGCCTTCATAGGTTCGCATCAGTGAAAACCGGACCTCGTTCCAGAGCGGGACAAGCCGATTGGTTTCCTCCACGCGGATATCGGCAGGCACACGGTCGGATGCCATCGCCACCAGCAAGACCTTCATCGCGCGGATCGGGTTGGCGGACGGTCCGAGCGGCCCCTGGCGCGAAGAAGACATGTTCGTGTCTATTGGCCGGGGCGTGCGATCGCGGATGACGATGGTGTCGGATGGCGTATCGGAACGCCGCAGCAGCAGCGTGTAGGTCGCGTTTGCCGAAGACACGAACAGATTGATCGGCTTGGCCGCATTGCCTACCGGCCGCACATAAATCTCGCCCTTGTCGCGATCGCATTCGAGTGCAATTTCGCCAGCGGGATTGACTGCGGGTGGGGATGGCGCCACGGTGGCAGCCGCTCCTGCAGCGGTTGGCAACGGCCCGCAATTACTTGAATAGATGTTTCCGAACACGTCGGTGATCGGTGCGTTCTCGATGCGGATGCGGGTCGGCTCTTTGAGCGCGATCACGGCCTCGACCGCGACGCCGTCGCGCGCATCGACGAGCTGCAGGGCATAAGACGGCATGGCGGCGAGCGCGCATGTCGCCGCCAGCAGCGGCGATAGCCGCAGTTTCCTGATCATTGCGAAATCTCCTTGAAAGCGTGCAAATGCATGCGGCCGCCGGCGTAACGGAATTCGGCGAGGTAGGCTTTGGTCTCGGTCGCCGTATCCTGGCCGTTGACCTGCGTGCGCAGGCGGCCGCGAATGACCACGGTCTGGTTTGCTTCGCTGGCGACGAGCTGCTGCGGCAGGAAGAAGGTGCTGGCGTTGATGCGCTTCAACCGTTCCGCCTCGATTTCCTGTCGTGACTTCATCGCGCCGTACTGATCGGGAGCGACGTAGTTGAGCAGGATGTCTTTCTTCCAGTCGACCGACGCCGGCGACACATCGAGAATCAGCCAGGCGATGAAGCTACCCATCTGTTCCAGATAGGACTTGCTGACCCGATCCTTGGTGACCCAGAAGGTCTTGTCGATCGACGGCGGTACGACAATCGTGCGCTCGGTGCCGATCACGTCGAGGATGATGGCGAGGCAGAACAGCAGCGCCATGATCAATCCGCCAGCGGCCAGTGCCAGGCCGTGATTGCGCCTGCGCAGGTCTTTCAGGTCAGTGTCTAATTTGACGAGGTCCATGGCGGGTTCCCGGATTCAGCCGACCATGCGGCGCAGGTACGATGGCGGCGTGGCGCGCATCGCGGTCAGCGGGTTGGGCGGCAGGCACCAGTAGATCCAGTGCATCGCGAACGCCGGGTGTTTGTCTGCCTTGATGCGGGATAGCCAGCGGGATAGCAGGAGGCCGATCGCCATGCAGACGGCAAACGACGTCTTGGAACCCGCCAGGTAGCCGACGAAGAAGCAAAACAGGACCGGTGCGGCGACGTCGATGTCCCAGAAGCCGAGCTTCCATTGATCGTCGAGGCGCCGGGGGATGTAGGTTTCCGCCTGCATGTCGCTCTCCCGCTATTGATCGTGCCGCTGCCTAGAGCACCGCGCCCATGATCGCGCCGGCGATCACGAGACCGACCGCCGCGAAGATCGCTAGGCCGACGTAGAACAACACGGGCCCGAAGTTGCGTAATGCGGACAGCGAAATCAGCGCGACCACGAATCCGACGAAGCCGACCAGCGCCTTGATGCCCGGTCCCAGAGCGGAAATCTGCGTCAGCGCCGACGTCAACGGTCCAGTGATACCGGTGAATGCCACCAGGTCCAGCGCATGAGACGGGAATGCGACGCACAGGCCGATCACGAGCAGCGCCAACAACGATGCGGCAGTGAGCGGCTTGCGGCCAGGGTGGGCAACGAACGACTTGAGAAGAGCGGTATGCATGGACATCCTCCAAAGAAAAGTTGAGTGTCAAATGGCTTGATGCGGCATGGGGCGAGCAGGCGAAGACATCGGCGTCATGGCGTCGCCCGCTCGGGAACGCTGAAGACGATCTCGACACGCCGGTTCTGCTGCCGCCCTTGCAGCGTGTCGTTGGATGCGGCGAAACAGCAAGCGCCCTGCGCATCGAGCACGAGAACGGGCGCGGGCGCGGGCGATGAAAGCCCGGCTTTCATGTAGTCGCGGACGGTACGCGCCCGTGCCAGTGCGAGGGATTGATTGGCGCTGCGTCTGCCTGTGCTGTCGGTGCGGCCGATGATGAGAATCCGGCCGACATGGCGCATGTCAGGCATGGCTTGGTTTAGCACTGCTTTGCCGGAAGCCGAGAGCGCGCTGCTGCCGGAGGCGAAATGCACGACGACTGGCGTGCGTGGGATAGCGGCAGGCTTGGCGTTCGCGTCGACGGTATAGCGTGGTGCCCGCAGATGCTCTTCACCGGGGCTGAGCGTCGATGCAATGTCGAGGACCGGTGCAGCGGTTCCGGTGGCCTGCGGCGGCGTCAGCGGCAGGGTTTTGCGGGTGACCGCAGGGCAAGCCGACGCCGCGCAGGTTGCAAACGATGCGTGACGGCCAAAACCTCGTTGTGCGATTTTCCGAATCGGCGGAGTAACGTGCGCGCTCGCAGCTTGCCCCTGTCCGTTTCGCGGCAGCGGCAGACTGCATGACATCACCAACAGCGCAGTTCCGCCCGCAACGCTGAGCAGAAGCAAAAGCCGGAGCGTGCGCACTATCATGGCGACACCCGCACGGAAGACAACAACGGCATCGGATTCGAGCGCGACGTCCGGGCCGGCGCCGTTTGCCGCTGAGCGGCGTGCCGCGTCGGAAGATGGCGATAGACCAGCCAAGCATACTTGGCGCGCGCAGCCCGGCAGGCCGGTCCCTTGAGCCGGCTGCAGGCCGCGTTATAGGCGCCCACGCCATTCCAGGTAGCACCATGACGCGCAAGGCTTTCGGCCAGCAGCCACGCGCCGACATGGATGTTGGTGCAGGGATGATAGAGATCGCGTTCGTGGATGCCATACCGCGCAAGCGTGCGCAGATGCGAGCTGTTCACCTGCATGAGTCCGATGTCGTATGACCCGGTATGCGAATGGTGCGAAAGATTGACCGCTTGCGGATTGAGATTCGATTCGACGTGCGCAATCGCGTAGAGCAGGTCGGCGGACACGCCATAGCGTTGTGCGGCCTGCTCCCAGCATCCCTGCGCATATGCGGGAGCGCAGAGCAGAAACAGCAGTCCGGCAGCTTGAAAATAGTGCATTACCCACCCCAGAGAAGACCAATGCGCCGCGCACGCGCGCAGCATTCGATTCAAGGCCGGAATGTCCGGCTATCGTCGGCTTCAGGTAAGCCCGAGCGGCAATGGCGCGGGCGGGGTGTACGGCAGCGGGTAAGTGAGCGGGTCGGGGCGATGCCCAGTTGGTCTAGTTGTTAATCTCGCGGCAGTTCAGCGCGTGATAGGCGATTCCTTTTTACTAGCGATCCGGTCGGCCATGTTGACACGCGCCTGTCGCAGGACAGATGCCCCTGTCCGATCGTCCTGCCGGCTTAACGCAACGCAGGCAGTGGTCAGTTGATCGAGCTGGAATTTCGGATGCGGATGCTGGTTGGCCGGCGACCGCTGCATCGCCAGCAGCAGTCTGTACTGCGATGTCCACATCGACTCGCGCCGGCGCGGACTATGCGGTGGGCGCAAGACCAGTTCGGTGCCGAGAAACTCGAAGATGCGCGCCGGCGCGTCTTCATCGGTGAACACCAGCGATACGCAGGCGCTGATCAGGTCGGGAAAACGAAACGTCGGTGAGATGTTCCGCTCGCTCTTTAACAGCATGTACAGCCAGTCAT
>DASVLM010000870.1:0-6988 GCA_036384875.1 Noviherbaspirillum sp. | reverse complement strand
AGGCATTGTATGAAGACCTGTATCGCGAGCTCGGATACATTGCCGGCGCCTCGCCGGAAGAGGTCGACACGACGCTTCTGATTCATCCGGACGTACTGACCGATTTCTCCGACTACAACGATTTCCTCGATGTGGCAGATGCGGCAGTAGAGGAACTGGAACTCGAGGGCTTGATCCAGGTGGCCAGCTTTCATCCGGATTACCGCTTTGCAGGGACAGAAAAAAACGATATCGGCAATTGCACCAACCGCTCACCTTTTCCGACGCTGCATTTGCTGCGGGAGGAAAGCATCGAGCGCGCTGTCGCAGCCATTCCCGACGCGGCGGATATTTACGAAAAAAACATTGCTGTTATGAATGCCCTTGGCCGCCAAGGCTGGGAAGACTTGCAAGCAATGATCTTGGCTGCCGGGCAACCGGATGGTGCAGCGCAAAAGAACTAACGCGCACATCCCAATTCCAATCATTGCAGGCAGCTATTGTTGCGGTGCGGCGCGATTGCGGCGGCTCAAGCACCGGGCGCAGCGACGCCGATAAAATGCAAAGACGCATGCATTTCCGGCACCGTCCACGCGCCTTCCATCCGGCCGATCCGGCCATATTTCTCCGGCCGTAATAACATAGTTAAAACGTGTCTGAATTGAGACAGTTTTAATATTGCAAATTTGAAATTTTTTTATTATATTGCAGACATGCAATACAGGTCGAAAGGCGTCAATTTCATTTAACAGTGCGGAACAGAGTTATCGGTTTCGAACATGATCGTGAACTTGGCGTTTGTATAAAAACTGCAGCATGCCCGTACAACGAACCCCGATGGGATATTGAGACCATGACTACTCAACCCGACACCCCCAGCAAGAGCACCCGGCTCGCAGACCAGGTCAACTATGATCCGAACAACCTGCTCGATGCATTGATCGAAAAGTTGAACCTCAAGAATGACGCAGCGCTGTCGCGTGCGCTGGAAGTGGCGCCGCCGGTTATCAGCAAGATCCGCCATCGCCGCCTGCCGGTCGGCGCATCGCTGTTGATCCGCATGCATGAAGTCAGCGATCTGAGCATCAAGGAATTGCGTAACCTGATGGGCGATCGCCGCGACAAGTTCCGCATCAGCGACAAGCAGTTCAAGCCCAAGGACGCCGGCGCCGGCAACGACGGCGAATAACGTTTGGCGGCGTGTGCCTCGTTATGCGGGGAACACGCCGGTCGACAGGTAGCGGTCGCCACGATCGCAGACGATAAAAACGATCGTCGCGTTTTCTACTGTATTCGAAATCCGCACTGCTACTTCGCAGGCACCGGCAGCGGAAATACCGCAGAAAATCCCTTCCTCCATGGCCATCCGGCGCGCCATCTGCTCCGCCGCGGCCTGGCTGACGTTTTCTACCTGGTCTACTGCTGATTTGTCGAAGATTTTCGGCAAATAAGCTTCAGGCCATTTGCGAATACCAGGGATTTGCGAGCCCTCTTCCGGCTGTGCACCGATAATGCGGATATCCCGATTCTTTTCCTTCAAGAAGCGGGATACACCCATGATGGTGCCGGTCGTGCCCATCGCACTGACGAAATGGGTGACGCGTCCCCCGGTGTCGCGCCAGATTTCCGGCCCGGTTCCTTCATAGTGGGCACGCGGATTGTCGGGATTGCCGAACTGATCAAGGATGATTCCCTTGCCTTCCTTCTGCATCTGCTCGGCTAAATCGCGGGCATATTCCATGCCGCCAGTCCTTGGCGTCAGAATGATCTTCGCACCATAGGCCGCCATGCTTTGGCGGCGCTCCTCGCTCAGGTTTTCCGGCATCAGCAGCACCATCTTATAACCGCGCATCGCTGCAGCCATGGCTAGCGCGATGCCGGTGTTACCACTGGTGGCTTCAATCAGCGTATCGCCCGGCTTGATGGTGCCGCGCTCTTCCGCATGCTTGATCATAGACAATGCCGGCCTGTCCTTGACCGATCCCGCGGGATTGTTGCCCTCGAGCTTGCCGAGAATAACGTTGTTGCGGCGCTCTGCTTCCGCGCCGGGAATTCGCTTGAGCTGAACGAGGGGTGTATTGCCGATCGTGTCTTCGATAGTCAGGTAAGGCATGGAGCTTCCAACCGCGTTGATAAAAACGACATTCTAATCGGACTGGCCAACCGGTGCGCGCGCATGAAAAAAGAGCCCTGCGGCATCGGCCGGCAGGGCTCTTGCGGATCGAGTCCGTTGTGGATTAAGACTGTGCGTCTTTTTTCGCAGACTTGCCGCCCTTGTCCTTTTTCTCCTTCTTGTCGGCCTTGGCCGATGCGGCGGCAACGCTGCCGGAGAATGCCTGGCCGTTCACCGTCAATCCGGCGCTGGACAACTTGGCGGCGCGCTTGTCGCGGATGCCCTTGAGGCGCTGTTCGAGGTCGGCCCAATCCTTGAAATCACCGCCCTTCTTGCGCTCGTCGAGAATGCGCTTGGACATTGACGGGCCGATGCCCTTGATGCCGTCCAGCGCAGCCTGGTCCGCCTTGTTGACGTCCACTTGAGCAAATGCGATACCCATCGTCGCGATCAAAGTGGCGACAGCCAGCAACAGTTTCTTCAACATCTGAAAATTTCTCCAAAAAATTAAAAAAGCAGACCGATCATCTGATTGGTCTGCTCGGAGAAACGCTTGCCAACAAGAATAGTTGACAATATTTCATTATTTTTTATACAACGATTACTGCATTGCCTGCGGCCTGAAAAATCAGCCGAAGAGCTCTTCCTTGGTGACGGTTGCCGTACCAAGCTTGCCGACCACAATGCCGCCGGCACGATTGGCCAGCGATACGGAATCGGCCAGCGACATGCCAGCTCCCAGCATGGTAGCGAGCGTCGCGATCACGGTGTCGCCGGCGCCGGAGACGTCATACACTTCGCGGGCGATGGTCGGAATGTGTACCACTTCGTGATCGGTGTAGAGCGACATGCCTTCTTCCGAGCGCGTCAGCAGCAAGGCTTCCAGCTCGAGTTCGGAACGCAGGTTTTGCGCCTTGCTGGTCAGCTCCTCTTCACTCTTCCAGGTACCGATGACATGACGCAATTCAGACTTGTTCGGAGTGAGGATGGAGGCGCCCTTGTACCGGGTGAAATCGTCGCCCTTGGGGTCGACGAGGATGCGTTTGCCTGCTGCCCTGCCGGCCTCAATCATGTGCGCCACGTTAACCAGACTGCCTTTCGCATAGTCCGACAGCACGATGACATCGTACTCAGGCAGCAACGCATTGAATTGCGTCAGCTTGTCGCGCAGGACGGTGTCTGTTGGCGAGTTCTCGAAGTCGATCCGCAGCAATTGCTGCTGGCGCCCAATCACGCGCAACTTGATGATGGTCGGAATTGAGGCATCGCGATTAAGGTAGCTGCTGATGTTCGAGCCCGTCACCAGCCGATCTACCACGTCGCCGGCCTCATCCTTGCCGACCACACCGAGCAATCCGGCCTGCGCGCCAAGCGCCACTGCGTTGCGCGCTACGTTGGCTGCACCGCCCAGACGTTCCTCTGTTCGCTCGACCCGTACTACCGGCACCGGTGCTTCGGGCGAAATCCGGTTCACTTCGCCGAACCAGTAACGGTCCAGCATCACGTCGCCGACGACCAGGAGGTGTGGCTTCTTCTGGAATTGGGGCATTTTGCTCATGCGCGTGTCAGTACTGAGCGGCCGATGCCGTGGTATTCAAAACCGGCGTCGGCCATCGCTTCCGGTTCAAACAAATTGCGACCGTCGAAGATAGCCGGCGCCTTCAGCAACGTCTTCATCTGGTCGAAGTCCGGGCTTCGGAAAGCCTTCCATTCGGTGACAATTACCAGCGCATCTGCATCGCGCAAAGCATCCATCGGCGTATCGGAAAAACGAATGCGCTCAAATGACTGCGGCTCGTCGGCAAAATCAAGGGCGAAGACCCGCTTGGCTTCCGCCATCGCCACCGGATCGTGCACCGCGACCGTCGCGCCGCGTTCCAGCAACTGACGGATCAACACGCGCGACGGCGCTTCGCGCATGTCGTCGGTATTCGGCTTGAATGCCAGCCCCCAGATCGCGAAGTGGCGGCCGGACAAATCTTCGCCGAAGCGCTCCGCGACTTTCTTGCCCAGCACATGCTTCTGGTGATTGTTCACCGCTTCTACCGCACGCAGGATCAGCAGGTCCTGCTTGTAGTCGCGTGCAGTACGTTCGAGTGCCTGCACATCCTTCGGGAAGCAGGAGCCCCCGTAACCGCAACCGGCATACAGGAAGCTGTATCCGATGCGTGGATCAGAGCCGATTCCATGGCGCACTGCCTCGATGTCGGCGCCCACCTTGTCGGCAAGGTTGGCCAGTTCGTTCATGAATGAAATGCGCGTCGCCAGCATGGCGTTGGCTGCGTACTTGGTGAATTCGGCGGAACGCACATCCATCCAGAACGTACGCTCATGGTTACGGTTAAATGGTGCGTACAGCTTGCGCATCAGGGTGCGCGCCTCGTTCCCTTCCTCCGTGTCGTCGCAACCGATGACTATGCGATCAGGCCGCATGAAGTCCTCGACCGCAGCGCCTTCCTTCAGGAACTCCGGATTCGACACCACCGTGAACTTCACGTTGGAAGCACGCCCCGCAAGTTAATCGGCGACTGCCGCGCGTACCTTGTCCGCCGTTCCGACCGGCACGGTCGACTTGTCGACAATGACCTTGAAACCATTCATGTAGCGGCCGATGTTCCGGGCTGCGGCAAGCACGTACTGCAAGTCAGCAGAGCCGTCCTCGTCCGGCGGCGTACCGACGGCAATGAATTGAATGTCGCCGTGCGCGACACTTGCCTCAATGTCTGTCGAGAATCGCAGCCTGCCTGCCGCACGATTGCGCGCAACGATTTCGGCAAGGCCGGGCTCGTGGATGGGAATGCCGCCGTTGTTCAGGATGTCGATTTTCTTCTGGTCGACGTCGAGGCAGAACACATTGTTGCCGAGTTCCGCGAGGCAGGCGCCGGTGACAAGACCGACATAGCCGGTGCCGATGATCGTTATTTTCATGACGAGCCGATGTAAATAAGTAAGCGATCCCTGGGGATCAGTTCATGACGTTGAGTTCTTCGGTACGGCGCGGCGGGTAAGTTTCCCAATGGCTGCAGCCCGGGCATTGCCAATAGTACTGCCGCGCCTTGAATCCGCAGTGACCGCACTGGTAACGCGCCAGCTTCTGCGTATAGCCGTGCACCAGGTTCTTCACCAGCGACAACTCCGGCCGCACTTCCGGTGGCGCTTCCATAAGGCGCGCTTCCAGCAGCTTGTCGAGGCCGAGCAGTGTCGGCGTGCGGCGCAATTCATCGCTCACCAATTGATTGGCGGCCTCGACACCATCGAGTTCAAGCACCGCCTTGAACACGACTTCGAGCAGGTCGATAGAAGGTGCTTCGGCGAGATAATTCTTCAGCAAATTCAGGCCTTCCTGCGGCCGGCCCACTGCGCGGTAACCATCCATCAGCCGCTGCGCGACCAGAGCGACATGCGGCACGCTCTGGTGCTCGACACGCCGCCATGCGAGCAGTGCTGCTTCCGTATCCCCCTTGGCAAGGCAGGCATCGCCCATCAACAGGGTGGCACGCACACTCTTGCGGTCGGCGGCGAGCGCCTTTTCCAACATCGTGAGCGCCGCATCGGGATGCGTATGCACCAGTTCATCCTGCGCCAGTTCGCAATAGAACTGGGCAATTTCCTTTTGTCGCGAACCGGCGCCGGATTCCTGCAGGGCCGTCGCTGCTTCGATTGCGCGCGTCCATTCCTTTTCGCGTTGATAGATTTCAAGCAGGGCACGGCGCGCCTGTGCGCTGTACTGCGTATCGACCAGCTTGTTGAAGGTTTCCTCGGCGCGATCGAGCAGACCGGCCTTCAGGTAATCCTGTCCGAGCTCGTACTGCGATTGCATCTGGTATTCCTGCGGTAGATCCGGTCGTGCAAGCAGGTTCTGGTGAACGCGGATCGCGCGCTCGATTTCGCCGCGCCGGCGGAACAGGTTACCGAGCGCGAAATGAAGTTCAATGGTTTCCGGATCAAGCTTGACGATTTCAATGAAAGCGTCGATTGCCTTGTCCGGCTGCTCGTTGAGGAGGAAGTTGAGTCCCTTGAAGTAGCCGCGCGGCAGGCTGCGCGACTCGGAAACCAGCTGCTTGATGTCCACACGTGCGGCAATCCAGCCAAGTGCAAAAAAGAGCGGTATTGCCAGCAGCCACCAGGTTTCGAATTCCATGCGATAGTGTTCTTGTCGTTGATATCAGCGTTACTTGTCCACGCTGTCGGGCTGCGGCGGCTGCATGCGCGCCTGGCGCTGGGCTTCCTGTTCCTTTTGCATCGTCTCGATGATCTTGCGATGCTTGCCCAGGTCGCGACGGTGGCGGAACAGCGTCGGCGTCATGGCCAGCACGCCAAGCACCGCGCCTGCAGCAAAAAATGCCAGCAGGAGCATGACCAGCGGCGCCCGCGCCTCGTAACCGAGGAAGAAATTCAACACGGTTTCCTGCGTATTCTTCAGCGCGAAGCCAAAGAACACGATGAAAAGAATGACGGCAACGATCCGGAATATGATTTTCATGGCCGAAATTGTACGTTAAAAAAAACGGCATCCGAGGATGCCGTTTTGATTTCCCTTAACAACTTAGTCGTCCTTGATCGGCTGGCCTACCATCGCGTCCACCCGCTCGCGCAATTCCTTGCCAGGCTTGAAATGCGGCACCCGTTTTTCGGGCACCATCACCTTTTCGCCGGACTTCGGATTGCGCCCGATACGCGGAGGGCGGCTGTTCAGCGCAAAACTGCCGAAACCGCGAATCTCGATGCGCTGGCCGATCGCCAGTGCGGAAGCCATGGCATCGAGAATCGTTTTGACCGCGAAATCCGCATCCTTTGCTACCAGTTGCGGATAACGCTCGGCCAGACGGGCAATCAGCTCCGACTTTGTCATATGCAGGTGTCGACCTAATTATTGCTTGTTGTCGAGCTTGGCCT
>DASVLM010000869.1:0-7968 GCA_036384875.1 Noviherbaspirillum sp. | reverse complement strand
GGCCTTCACGCTGTCGAACGGCTTCACCTTCGTCGAAGCGTATCTCGCGCGCGGCATGCACATCGACGACTTCGCGCCCAACCTGTCGTTCTTTTTCAGCAACGGCATGGACCCGGAGTACACGGTGCTGGGCCGCGTGGCACGCCGCATCTGGGCCGTGGCGATGCGCGACAAGTACGGCGCGAACGAGCGCAGCCAGAAGCTGAAGTATCACATCCAGACCTCGGGCCGCTCGCTCCATGCACAGGAAATCGACTTCAACGATATCCGCACCACGCTGCAGGCGCTGATCGCGATCTACGACAACTGCAACTCGCTGCACACCAATGCCTACGACGAGGCGATCACCACGCCGACCGACGAATCGGTGCGCCGGGCATTGGCCATCCAGCTCATCATCAACCGCGAATGGGGCCTGGCGAAGAACGAGAATCCGAACCAGGGTTCCTTCATCATCGAGGAACTGACCGACCTCGTCGAGGAAGCGGTGCTGCAGGAGTTCGAGCGCATCGCCGAGCGCGGCGGCGTGCTGGGCGCAATGGAAACCGGCTACCAGCGCGGCAAGATCCAGGAAGAGTCGATGTACTACGAGCACCTGAAGCATGACGGCACGCTGCCCATCATCGGTGTCAACACCTTCCGCAATCCCAAGGGCGATGCAACGCCGCAGCAGCTGGAACTGGCGCGTTCGACCGAGGACGAAAAGCAGTCGCAGTTGACGCGCCTGGCCGAGTTCCAGCAGCGCCACGCGAAGGAAGCGCCGGCGATGTTGAAGCGCCTGCAGCAGGCGGTGATCGACAACCACAATGTGTTCGCCGTGCTGATGGAGGCGGTGCGCGTCTGCTCGCTGGGGCAGATCAGCAATGCGCTGTTCGAGGTGGGCGGGCAGTATCGCCGCAGCATGTAAGTTGCAGCGGCGTCTTCCCGGTGCCGCGCTGGGCTAGAATTGCGGGGCGCGTCAACGACGCGCCCCGAACTTTTTCCATGATTGCATCCCATGAATATTCCCTCGCGTTCCGCCCTCGTCTCCTGGAGCGGCGGCAAGGATTCCTGCCTCGCCCTCTGGCGCGCGCGCCAATCCGGCATGACGATACGCCGCCTCATCACCGCGATGGATGAAGACGGCAAGCGTTCGCGCTCGCACGGCGTGCCTCCCGAATTGATACGCGCGCAAGCCGACGCGCTCGGTGCAGACATGCGCTTCTACTACACCTCCTGGGGCAATTACGAGGAACGCTTCATCGCGACCCTGCGCGAAGCGCTTGCCGACGGCATCGGCGACGCGATATTCGGCGACATCGACTTGATGCCACATCGGGAATGGGAAGAGAAAGTCTGCGCCAAGGCAGGCACCATGCCGCACCTGCCGCTGTGGGACGAACCGCGCCGCAAGCTGGTGGATGAATTCCTCGCGCTCGGCTTCAAGGCGGTGGTGGTATGCGTGAACGGCAAGTTCCTCGGCGAGGAATTTGTCGGCCGCGAATTCGATGCGCAATTCCTTGCCGACCTGCCCGCCTCGGTCGATGCCTGCGGCGAGAACGGCGAATTCCATACCTTCGTGTACGACGGCCCCGCATTCGCCAATCCCGTGGCATTCCGGCGCGGCACGAAGCTGCGCGTGGAAGCCGAAGCACCGCTGACGCCGTCGACCTATTTTTACCAGGAGTTGCTGGCGGCCTGATTGCCGCTTGCGATCAGGTTTGCGCTCGAAGCATCGGTTCAGGACTGGTATCGGCGCAAACCTTCGAGATCGAGGATGGTGATGCCGCCATACTCGGCCTCCACCAGTCCGGCGTCCACCAGCGCGCGCACGGCGGCATTGACCCGCTGGCGCGAAGCGTTGCAGAGATAACCCAGCTCCTCCTGCGAAATCTTCAGGTTGGGCGAGATGCCGGGATTGAGGTGAGGATTGAACAGCGCGGCGAGGCAGCGCGCCAGGCGCGCATTGGTGTCGAGCATGCGGTCGTATTCGACCAGCGAAATGAACATGCCAAGCCGCTCGTTCAACAGGTTCATCACGAAGCGATTGAAGCCGATGCTGCTGTCGAGCAGCCAGTGGAAGGTACGGCGCGGCATGAGCGCGAGGCGCGTGTCGCGCAGGGCAATCACGTCGTACTGGCGCGGCCCTTCCTTCAGCAGCGAGCCCTCGCCGAACCAGCCGCCGCCGAGCAGGCCGGTGAAGGTGATGGTCTTGCCTTCCGAAGACATGCAGCACATCTTCAGCAAGCCTTCGATCGCGCCTATCCAGTACTCGACCTGCTCGCCCTTGCGGCAGACATAGCCGCCGGCCGGCACAAAGCGTTCCACCATGTCGCGCTCGACCTGCGCCATCTGCTCCGCGGTGAGCGGCTGCGCCCACGGCGACTGGCGCAGGGTGTTGATCATCGTAACGTCGGGCGAACTCATGGCGTCGTTCTTCCTGCTTGCATGAATGGATGGCCCCGCGCATCGGCGCCAACTCCACTGCATGCTACAACAGCTTCTCCTGCAGTGCGATTGCGCGGCAAGCCATTGCGAGGTGCCGGCGCGGCTTCCGACGCAAGATGCGGATTGCTGGGATAATGAATTCCCTCCTTTTCCGCACCGCGCGATCCATGCAACAAGGAATTCTCTTCGCCGCCACGGCCTATGCAATCTGGGGCCTGTTTCCGCTGTACTTCAAGGCGCTGCAAAGCATCCCGCCGGAGCAGATCCTGCTGCACCGGATGGTGTGGTCGCTGGTGTTCGTGGTGGTCGTGCTCGCGTGGCGCAGGCAGTGGGCCTGGCTCGGCCAGGTGATGCGCAAGCCCAAGGTGCTGGCCGGCTTTGCGGCGAGCGCGCTGCTGCTGTCGACCAACTGGTTCATCTACATCTGGGCCGTGAACAATGGCCGCGTGGTGGACTCCAGCCTTGGCTATTTCATCAATCCGCTGGTGAATGTGCTGTTCGGTTTCCTGCTGCTGCGCGAGCGGCTGCGGCCGGTGCAGTGGACGGCAGTCGCGCTGGCCGGCTGCGGCGTGGCGTGGCTCACCTGGCAGACCGGGCAATTGCCATGGGTGGCATTGGCGCTGGCCGCGACGTTCGGCCTCTACGGCCTGCTGCGCAAGACGGCAGCGCTCGGTCCGCTGGAAGGACTTGCGCTGGAAACGCTGCTGCTGTTCCCGCTTGCGTTCGTGTGGCTGGCGGCGATCACGATGCATCATGAAAACGCCTTCTTCAGCGCACCGACGCATGTGCAGGTGCTGCTGGCCGCTGCGGGCCCGATCACTGCGATTCCGCTGCTGCTGTTTGCCGCCGGCGCGCGCCGCATTCCGCTCTCGCTGCTCGGCATGCTGCAATACATCGGGCCGTCGCTGCAGCTGCTGCTCGGCGTATGGCTGTACGGCGAACCTTTCCATGGCGTGCGCCTGGTCGGTTTCGGATTGATCTGGAGTGCGCTTGCGGTGTATTCACTCGAAGGGTTGTGGAAAACCTGGCGTGTGAAGAGCACCGGTTGACACCGCTCGGGCAACGGCTTCAGGCGAGGAATAACACGACCGCCACCGCAGTCGGCCCCATCGCACCGAGCAGCAAGCCAATCACGCCGATCGATTCGTCGTTGAAACCTTTTCGCAGCAGCGCGACGCCCGCAGGGTTCGGCGCATTCGCGATCACCGTCAAGCCCCCGCCCGCCACCGCGCCCGCAACGAGCATGTACTTGCCTTGCGCGGACATGCCTTCGATCAGGGAGCCGAGGTAGGTCAGCGCAGCGTTGTCGGTCACCGCCGTCAACCCCAGCGCACCGAAGAACAGCGCAGTCGGCTGCAAGCTCGACACGATGGGCTGCAGCCACCATTGCTGCATGCCGCCCAGGATGACGAGGCCGGCGAGGAAGAAGCCAACCAGCAGGCCTTCTTTCAGGATCAGCGGATTCTGGTAGCGCTCGTAGGCTTGGGTGAAGCCGAGGAAGAACAGGAAGAAGCCGAGGAAGATCACCGGATGATGCGCGAACGCCACCACAGCGGCCAGCACCAGCAGATGCACGACGGTAACGAACAGCGGCACGCCGGGCCCGGCCTCGCCGGCATTCGCCTCGCGCTGCGTCACCTGCCCGCGCAGCAGGAAGGTGACGGCAGTGGCGTTGACGATTACCGCGATCGCGGCCCGCCATCCGAAGTGGCTTGCCATGAACGCGCTGTTCCAATTCCATGCCGAAGCCACCATGAGCACCGGCGGCGCGGCAAAGGAGGTCAGTGTGCCGCCGATCGACACATTGACGAACAAAACGCCGAGTGCCGCATACTTGAGCCACTCCGGAACGCCGGCACGAAACACGCGGGGCGCGAGCATCAACGCAGCCAGTGTCATTGCGGCGGGTTCGGTGATGAAAGACCCGATCAGCGGCACGGCTGCCAGGCAAAGCCACAGCGACGCCACTTCATCGCTCGCCGGAGCGAACCGCGCCAGCAGCGCCACCAGCCTCCGCACTGCTTCGAGCACCGGCTTCGACGCCGCCACTACCATGATGACGAATACGAACAGCGGTTCCGTGAACTGGCGAGACTCCGCATATTCAATGGCCTGCTTGCCGCCTGCGACCAGCGCCATCACCGCAATCAGCACGAAGGCCCAGAAGCCGAATACCACTTCGACCTCACCCAGCAGGTGGAACAGGCCGGCGTGCTTCGGATGGCGCACAGCCAAGCGTTCGAAGAAGCTGGTGGAAAAAGTATGAATCAGGGCAAGGCCGAACAGTACTGCCGCAATGATGTTGACGTTATCCATTCTCGTGTCCCGCTGGAATACCGCAGCGCGGCGTGTGGCAATGTGAATGCAGGCACGGGATTGTAACGTGGAGTTCACGCAGGCATGTGACGCTGCCGCATGAAAAAGCCGGCCGGGCTGTGCGCCGGGCCGGCTGGAGTACTGCTGCGTATGCGTTACTTAGAAGCGATAGCCAACGCCCACGCCGACCAGCAGCGGGTCGACCTTCACGCGGCTGATCTTGGCGCCGCCGGACATCACGTCGCTGCGAATCTGCACTTTCTTGACGTCGAGGTTGAGCGACCAGTTCTTGTCGATCTTGAAGTCGGCGCCGGCTTGCAGTGCGAAGCCGAAGCTGTGGTTGTCGAGAGTCGCGCCGCCGTTCAACAGGTTGACGCTGGAGATGTTGGTGTAGTTCACGCCCACGCCGACGTAGGGGCTGACCTGGTTCTGCGGCATGAAATGATATTGCGCCAGCAGCGTCGGCGGCAGGTGCTTGAAGGAGCCGATGTCGGCGCCGTCGAGGTAGACGGTGTGCTTCTGCGGATAAGTCAGGATCAGCTCAGCCGAAATGTTCGGCGTGAAGAAGTAGGAAACGTCGACTTCCGGAATGGTCTTGCTGCTGACCGTGAGGCGGTCGGCTGCGCCGGTACCGCCGACCGGGTCGGAGTTGTTCGCAGGGCTGATGTTCACTGCACGGGCGCGGATCATCCACGGGCTTTGCTGGGCCATCGCTTCCCCGGCGAGGATTCCCATTGCTGCAAGGGCGAGAATTGCGGTCGTTTTTTTCATGTCGATTCCTGTTATTTGGCTAGGGTTGATACCGGGACCTAGCGTAGTTCTGCGTCGCAGCAAAATCGTTGATTCAGGTCAACAAATGCCCACAGGAGCTGTAGGGAGATTATTCCCGATCATGAGGAATTTCCGCGTCTTGTGGTAGGCGCGCATGATCGGTATATCCATTGCCGCATCCTTGATTCACGCCGTTGCAGGGCACGATCGGGTATGCTTGCAGTCTTCCATTTCTCCGCACTCAACACCCTGTATTTCCTATGGCTCAATACGTCTACACCATGAACCGCGTGGGCAAAATCGTCCCGCCCAAGCGCCAGATCCTGAAAGACATCTCGCTCTCCTTCTTCCCTGGCGCCAAGATCGGCGTGCTCGGCCTGAACGGCTCGGGCAAGTCCACGCTGCTGAAGATCATGGCGGGCATCGACAAGGACATCGAAGGCGAAGCCGTGCCGATGCCGGGCCTGAACATCGGCTACCTGCCGCAGGAACCGCAGCTCGATCCGGAGATGACGGTGCGCCAGGCTGTCGAGTCCGGCCTCGGTGAAGTGGCCGAAGCGCAGTCCAAGCTCGACGCGGTATATGCCGCCTACGCGGAACCCGATGCCGATTTCGATGCGCTTGCTGCCGAACAGGCGCGCCTCGAAGCCATCATCGCCACCTCCGGCGGCGGCAACCTCGACCAGCAACTGGAAATCGCCGCCGACGCGCTGCGCTTGCCGCCGTGGGATGCGAAGATCGGCGTGCTGTCCGGCGGCGAGAAGCGCCGCGTCGCGCTGTGCAAGCTGCTGCTCTCCAAGCCCGACATGCTGCTGCTCGACGAACCGACCAACCACCTCGATGCTGAATCGGTCGAATGGCTGGAGCAATTCCTGCAGCGCTTCCCCGGCACCGTGGTCGGCATCACCCACGACCGCTACTTCCTCGACAACGCTGCCGAGTGGATTCTCGAACTCGACCGCGGCCACGGCATTCCTTGGAAGGGCAATTACAGCTCCTGGCTGGAACAGAAGGAAGCGCGCCTGAAGCAGGAAGAAGCTTCCGAGTCCGCACGCCAGAAAACCATCGCCAAGGAACTGGAGTGGGTGCGCCAGAATCCGAAGGGCCGCCAGGCCAAGAGCAAGGCGCGTCTGGCCCGATTCAACGAACTCTCCGAATACGAATACCAGCAGCGCAACGAGACGCAGGAAATCTTCATTCCGGTGGCGGAGCGCCTCGGCAATGAAGTGATCGAATTCAAGAACGTCTCGAAGGCGTTCGGCGACCGCCTCTTGATCGACAATCTCAGCTTCAAGATTCCGGCCGGCGCGATCGTCGGCATCATCGGCCCGAACGGCGCGGGTAAATCGACGCTGTTCAAGATGATTGCGGGTATCGAAAAACCGGACAGCGGCGAAGTGGTCGTTGGACCGACAGTGAAGGTGTCGCTGGTGGATCAGTCGCGCGAAGATTTGTCGAACAAGAAGACGGTGTTCGAAGACGTCTCGAACGGCGCCGACATCCTGACTGTCGGCCGTTTCCAGATGCCTTCGCGCGCTTATCTCGGCCGCTTCAACTTCAAGGGTTCGGACCAGCAGAAGATCGTCGGCAATCTCTCCGGCGGTGAGCGCGGGTGCCTGCACCTGGCGAAGACTCTGCTTATGGGCGGCAACGTGCTGCTGCTGGATGAACCGTCGAACGACCTCGACGTGGAAACGCTGCGCGCACTGGAAGATGCACTGCTGGAATTCGCCGGCAGCGTGATGGTGATCTCGCACGATCGCTGGTTCCTCGATCGCATCGCGACGCACATCCTCTCCTTCGAAGGCGATTCGCAGGTGGTGTTCTTCGACGGGAACTACCAGGAGTATGAAGCGGACAAGAAGAAGCGCCTTGGTGAAGAGGCAGCGAAGCCGAAGCGCATTCGCTACAAGCCGATTACGCGCTGATACTGAGGCGGGCGATCGCTGTCGCCACGCTCACTACAGAAAGGTCGCTCTGGAGTTGTTCGGAGCGGCCTTTTTTGTTTGGTGTTCATGTTGCACGCGTTGAGGTGGCCGGTGGACGCTCGGAATGGGAGTGGTGCGGTGCCGCCAGGGCCGCTGCCCCTTCGGGGTGCCCGCAAGATCGCCCGGTAAAACGGGAAGCGAAATAACTCGCCCTGCGGGCTCAGACAGATTTCGCTTCTGATCCGTTTTACCAGGCGATCTTCCGGCAGCGTCCAAGGCGGCACCGCACCACTCCCATCCCGAGCGCCATTTAGCACCGCGCGAAATCAGCAAAGGCTTTGCTTGGCGTAGTGCGTAGACTCCGCCGGCCAAATCAGCGAAGGCCGTGCCGGTGCTGTTGCCGTCCCGCTTGGACGCTGCCGAAGAATCGGTTGCCGAAACGGATCAGAAGCGAAATCTGTCTGAGCCTTGCTTGCGAGGCGAGTTATTTCGCTTCCCGTTTCGACGGCCGATTCTTCGGGCACCC
>DASVLM010000868.1:0-4201 GCA_036384875.1 Noviherbaspirillum sp. | reverse complement strand
GCGCCAGCAAATCAAGGCAACGCAGGAAGGCTTCAGCAAAGAAGTATGGCAAGGCCTCGCCGACCTCGGCCTGCTCGCGCTGAACGTACCCGAGGAAGAAGGCGGCGTAGGCGGCGGCGCCATCGAAACCATGCTGATGATGAACGCAGCCGGTGAAGGCTTGCTGCTGGAACCCCTGCTGCAAAGCGCAGTGATTTCCACACGCGCCATCGCCAATATCGGCAATGAAGCACAACGCAGCGAACTGCTGCCCGCACTCGCCTCCGGCGAAAAGATCGCCGCTCTGGCGCACGACGAACCCTCGACCCGCTACGACCGCATGGCAATCGAAACGCGCGCCTGGCCCGTAGGCAACGGCTATGTCGTGACCGGCCACAAGAACGTGGTGGTGCATGGCGCAACGGCCGACCTGCTGCTGGTGTCCGCGCGCCTCACCGGCGACGACGGTGCGCTGGCCATCTTCCTCGTGCCGCGCGACAGCGCCGGCCTGCGCATCGTTCCATACAAGACCGTCGACGGCATCCCGGCTGCGGAACTCTGGCTGGACCAGGTCTTCCTCCCCGCCAGTGCAATGCTCGGTTCCAACGATGCACAGAATGCGCTCGAACAGGTTCTCGATTACGGCATCGCCGCCCTGTGCGCCGAAGCGGTCGGCGCGCTCGACAAGCTGCTCGCTGCCACGGTGCAATACTCGCGCGACCGCAAGCAGTTCGGCCAACCCATCGGCCGCTTCCAGGCGCTGCAGCACCGCATGGCCGACATGCTGTTGCACATCGAACAAGCACGCTCGATGAGCTACCTCGCTGCCGTGCGCTGCACCGATACCGATGCGCAGGCACGCCGCCGTGCCATCTCCGCCGCCAAGGTCGTCATCGGCCAGGCTTGCCGCTTCGTCGGCCAGCAGGCAGTGCAACTGCACGGCGGCATGGGTGTCACCGATGAGCTGGACGTCAGCCATTATTTCAAACGCTTGATGGCCATCGAACTGCAATTCGGCAATACCGATTATCATCTGGAGCAGTACGCGGCGCAGCTCGCATAAGCCCTCGGAGAATGGGGCGCGTCGCCTGATAACGACAAGCATAACGACGCCCCCATGACCCTCAAAAAACTCCTCATCGCCAATCGCGGCGAAATCGCCATCCGCATCGCGCGTGCTGCTGCCGAAATGGGCATAGCCACTGTCGCGATACATTCGGAAGACGACGCCGCCTCGCTGCATGTGCGCAAGACCGATGAAGTTCACAGCTTGCGCGGCCACGGCGCAGCAGCTTACCTCGACATCGAACAGATCATCGATGCCGCGAAGGCAACCGGCTGCGATGCCATCCATCCCGGCTACGGCTTCATGAGCGAGAACGCGGAACTGGCGCGCCGGTGTGCGGTGGAAGGCATCGTCTTCGTCGGCCCGCAGACGGAAGTGCTGGAACTGTTCGGCGACAAGAGCCGCGCGATTGCGCTGGCACAGCAGTTGCAGGTACCCGTCGTGCCTGGCATTGCGGGCCCGGCGAGTGTCGAGCAGGTGAAGGCATTCCTTGGCTCGCTCGGCGCAGGCGCATCCATCATGATCAAGGCGCTCGCCGGCGGCGGCGGACGCGGCATGCGCGCGGTCACAAGCATCGACGAAATCGAAGACGCTTATGCGCGTTGCCGCTCCGAAGCACTGGCCGCTTTCGGCAACGGCGATCTCTACGCAGAGCGCCTGGTGAAGAAAGCACGCCACATCGAGGTTCAGGTGATCGGCGATGGCAGTGGACGCATCAGCCATGCATGGGAACGCGAATGCACGCTGCAGCGGCGCAACCAGAAGCTGGTGGAGATCGCGCCCAGCCCGACCCTGCCGCACAAGCTGCGCGACCGCATTCTCGCGGCTGCGGTGAAGATGGCGGAGGCGGTGAAGTATCGCGGCCTGGGCACCTTTGAATTCCTGCTTGATGCCGAAGGCGATGGTGAGCATGCGGCCTTCATGTTCATCGAAGCCAATCCGCGCCTGCAGGTGGAACATACGGTGACGGAAGAAGTGGCGGGCATCGACCTCGTCAAGGCGCAACTGCAGATTGCGGCCGGACGCTCACTGCTCGACATCGGCCTCACGCAGCACGAGATTCCCGCGCCGCGCGGCTTTGCGGTGCAGCTGCGCATCAACATGGAATCCATGCAAGCGGATGGCAGCGCCCTGCCCGCCGGCGGCACGCTGACTGCTTTCGAGCCGCCCTTCGGGCCCGGCGTGCGCATCGATACCTGCGGCTATGCCGGCTACACCAGCAATCCCCGTTTCGACTCGCTGCTGGCCAAGCTGATCGTCTGCACTTCCTCCCAGCATTTTCCGGATGTGCTGACGCGCGCCTATCGCGCGCTGTGCGAGTTCCGCATCGAAGGCGTGGAAACCAACGTAGCCTTCCTGCAGAACCTGGTTCGCCAGCCGGATGTGGTGGCCAATCGCGCGCATACCCGTTTCGTCGAGCAGCACATTGCCGCGCTGCTGGAACCCGCGGGCGGTGCGCATCGCAAGTTGTATGTGGAAGCGCAGCGTGCGTCTGACACGGAAGAAACCACGGCTGCCGTGGCCGGCCCTGCAGGCACGGTTGCAGTCGCTTCACCGATGCAGGGTTCGGTGGTGGTACTGCAGGTAGAGATTGGCGATGAGATCCATGCAGGACAGCAGGTTGCGGTGCTGGAGGCCATGAAGATGGAACACGTCGTACGCGCCGGCAGCAGCGGCATCGTGCGCCAGCTCGCAGCGCAGCGCGGCGACGTGCTGCTGCCGGGCCAGCCGCTGCTCTTCATCGAGCCGTCGGAGGTGGATGGCGCACAAGCGGAGGATGAACACGCAATTGACCTCGATCATGTGCGGCCCGATCTTGCGGAAGTGCGGGCGCGTCATGAGCTCGGCATCGATGCAGCTCGCCCGGATGCGGTGGCCAAACGCCGCAAGACCGGCCAGCGCACTGCCCGCGAGAATGTCGACGACCTCGTCGATGAAGGCAGCTTCATTGAATACGGCGCGCTCGCGATTGCTGCGCAGCGCCGACGCCGTCCGCTGGATGAATTGATCCGCACCACGCCCGCCGACGGTCTGATTACCGGCATCGGCAGCGTGAATGGCGAGCGCTTCGGCGACGACAAATCACGTTGCATGGTGCTCGCCTACGATTACACGGTGTTCGCCGGCACGCAGGGCATGATGAACCACCGCAAGACCGACCGCATGTTCCAGCTCGCGCAGGAGTGGAAGCTGCCGGTCGTGATCTTTGCCGAAGGCGGCGGCGGGCGGCCGGGCGATACCGATGCGATGCTCGTTGCCGGGCTCGATGTGATGTCTTTCATCAGCTACGCGCGCCTTTCGGGACTGGTGCCGCGCGTAGGCATCGTGTCGGGACGCTGCTTCGCCGGCAACGCGGCGCTGCTCGGTTGCTCGGACGTCATCATTGCTACCGAAAATGCCACCATCGGCATGGGCGGCCCGGCGATGATCGAGGGCGGCGGGCTGGGCGTGTTCTCGCCCGAGGAAGTCGGCCCGGTCGCGATGCAGGCGCCCAACGGCGTGATCGATGTGGTGGTGAAGGACGAGGCGGAAGCAGTGCGGGTAGCGAAGCAATACCTTTCGTATTTCCAGGGACCGCTTGATACGTGGGAATGCGATGACCAGCGACACCTGCGTCACCTGATTCCCGAAAACCGCCTGCGCTCCTACGACATCCGCGCCGTGATCGATGCACTGGCCGACAAGGGTTCGGTACTGGAATTGCGGCGCCAGTTCGGCAGCGGCATCGTGACCGCGCTGGTGCGCATTGAAGGCCGCGCTTTCGGACTGATGGCGAACAACCCCATGCATCTCGGCGGCGCCATCGATGCGCCGGCAGCCGACAAGGCGGCGCGCTTCATGCAGTTGTGCGACGCTTTCGACCTGCCCATCGTCTCCCTGTGCGACACGCCGGGCTTCATGGTCGGGCCGGAGGCGGAAAAGACGGCGATGGTGCGCCATGTGTCGCGCATGTTCGTCACCGCCGGCAGCATCAGCGTGCCTTTCTTCACTGTAGTGCTGCGCAAGGGTTATGGTCTCGGCGCGCAATCGATGGCGGGCGGCAGTTTCCATGCGCCCTTCTTCACCGTGTCGTGGCCGAGCGGCGAGTTCGGGGCGATGGGTCTCGAAGGCGCGGTGCGGCTGGGATATCGCAAGGAACTGGAAGCAATCGAAGAT
>DASVLM010000867.1:0-6662 GCA_036384875.1 Noviherbaspirillum sp. | reverse complement strand
TCGGCAAACAGCTTGTGCGCCTGCTGTTTCTTCAATTGAGCCAGCACATCCTGCTTGACGGCATCGAAAGACTTGATTGCAGCCGGCTTGGCTTCATCCACCTTGATCACGTGATAACCGAAACTGGTCAGGACGGGATCGGTGATGTCGCCCGATTTCAACTTTTGCACGGCCGCCATGATGGGTTCGAAGCCCTCGCGTGCCTTGCCCGAAAACTCGCCCAAATCGCCGCCCGTTTCAGCCGAGCCCGGGTCCTGGGAATTCTCCTTGGCCAGCTTGGCAAAGCCGGAGGGGTCCTTGCGCGCCTCGACGGCGATCTTTTCCGCCTTGTCCTTTGCTGCGGCCTTGTCGGCCGCACTTGCATCGGGCTTGACGGCGATCAGGATGTGGCTGAGATGCCAGCTCGCCTCGGAGGTGAATTGCTTGGGATTGTCCTTGTAGTATTTCTGCGCATCCTCATCGGAAACGCTGACCTGTTGCGCCAGCGCGTCTTCGCTGAAGACCACGTATTCAACCTTGGCTTGCTCGGCATTCTGGTACTGCGCGAGATTCTTGTCGTACGAAGCCTTGATCATCTCGTCGGTCACTTTGACCTGCGACGTATAGTCACTGCTCTTGAACAACAATTGCTGCACCTCGCGCTGCTGGCCGAGGTAATCGGTCAAGCGTGCCGCAACCGAGGCAGGCATGGAAGCCGACGCCCCCACCGAGCCGAGAAAATTCTTTGCGATCAAGCGCGTTCTTTGCTGCGCCTCGAATCCGGCAATCGTCAGGTTTTGGCTCTGCGCGATGTAGGCAAGCTGCTTGTCGCGCTCTTCCTTGTTCATCTTGGCCAGCGACGGCAATTCCTCGATGATGGCCGCTCCGACTTCAGCTTGCGACGGAAAAGCGTGGTCGCGCCGCGCTTCTGCGTCGATCGCAGCCTGGCTGACCAGCGTGTCGAAAGCCGCCTTGCGCACTTCGGGCGAGGCGCTCTGCCCCATGGACCTGACTGCCTGATCCAGTTCAGCCTGCGAAATCGATTTGCCGCCGACCTTGGCAATCGTGCCGTCGTTGTCGTTCAACGAGAAATTACGGAAGGTCAACAGGAACGGCAGCGTAATGACGACCAGCAAAGCCTGCATCAAACGTTGGTGGGTACGAATATATTCAAACATGGTCAACCATTCACAAACATCGTTTTTCAAACGCGCATAAGAAAAAAGGCGAACAACGCTGTTCGCCTTCCATCTGGCCCGCAACAAATACTTGGCGGAGTGGACGGGACTCGCCTACATCCTGCAGGCCGCGGCTTCGCTCATAGGCGAAGCCCTTCGATTCCCGCCGCAAGCCACGCAGGTGGCTTGCTCCACTCTACTACGGGCCTTCTACGCAGGCAAATACTTGGCGGAGTGGACGGGACTCGAACCCGCGACCCCCGGCGTGACAGGCCGGTATTCTAACCAACTGAACTACCACTCCTTGCGGATACCGTTTTATTCGACTTTTCTCAGCCGGAAAACGGCGCGCTTGTCATTGCGCAAAAGAGTTAGTTTAACGCATCTTTCAGCGCTTTTCCAGGCTTAAATTTTGGCACCACGGCGGCATCGATCTGGATCGCCTCGCCCGTACGCGGGTCGCGGCCGGCGCGTGCGGCGCGCTTGCTGACGGAAAACGTACCAAAGCCGACCAGTGTGACGTTGTCGTCCTTTTGCAGACTCGCGGTCACGGCGGTGATCATCGCTTCAATTGCGCGCGCGGCTGCAGCCTTGGACAGGTCGGCCGAGTCGGCGACGTAATCGATCAGGTCGGTTTTGTTCACTGAATTCCCCTTTTTTATTGGCGGAAGCACGGCTATGCTGCCGCTACAGCGCCGGATTGACTAAAAAAACAGCAAGCAGTATTAGACAGGCGAGGCCGAAGCAGTGTCAAGAGGCAGTGCAGCGGTATTATTCACAGAAAGACTGCGCGGTAAAATCTAGCGCCGCGAAAAAACAAGGCGCCCCGCAGGACGCCTTGTTCCGGTCAAAAAGCGCTAAAACCGCCAAAGCCGTTTTGTATCGCCGATTAGTGCTTCACGACGTTGCTGCCCTTCTCGGCAGCGGCAGCAGCTTCGAGGGCTGCCGCAGCACCATGCGCAGCTTCCTCGTCGGTCAAGGGCACGGGAGCACGCTCCAGCGCCACTTCAAGCACCTTGTCGATCCAGCGCACGGGCACGATCTCGAGCTTGTTCTTCACGTTATCCGGAATTTCAGCCAGATCCTTGACGTTTTGCTCCGGGATCAGCACGGTCTTGATGCCGCCGCGATGCGCTGCCAGCAGCTTTTCCTTCAAGCCGCCGATCGGCAACACTTCGCCGCGCAAGGTGATTTCACCCGTCATGGCCACGTCGGCGCGCACCGGGATGCCGGTGAATACCGATACCAGGGCCGTCGTCATCGCAATGCCGGCGGACGGGCCGTCCTTGGGCGTCGCACCTTCGGGCACGTGGATGTGGATGTCATTTTTCTCGAACACGTCGGCACGAATGCCCAGGCGTTGCGCGCGGCTGCGCACCACCGTGCGTGCGGCTTCGATCGACTCCTTCATCACGTCACCCAGCGTACCGGTACGGATCACGCCACCCTTGCCCGTCATGCTCACGGCTTCGATGGTCAACAGATCGCCTCCGACCTCAGTCCAGGCCAGACCCACCACCTGGCCGACCTGGTTTTCCTTTTCGGCGATACCGAAGTCGAACCGCTTGACGCCCAGGAACTTGTCGATGTTCTTCGAATTGACGACCACCTTCTTGTCCTGCTTCTTCAAGAGCAGCATCTTGACCACCTTACGGCAGATCTTCGATACTTCGCGCTCGAGCGAACGCACGCCGGCTTCCCGCGTGTAATAGCGGATGATGTCGCGAATGGCCGATTCGGAAACGCTGATTTCCTCTTCCTTCAAGCCATTATTCTTGATCTGCTTCGGCAACAGATAACGCTGCGCGATGCTGGTCTTCTCGTCTTCGGTGTAACCCGAGAGGCGAATGACTTCCATCCGGTCCAGCAGGGCCGGCGGAATGTTGTACGAGTTCGACGTGGCAACGAACATTACGTCGGACAAGTCGAAGTCGACTTCGATGTAGTGGTCCGAGAACGTGTGGTTCTGCTCCGGGTCCAGCACTTCGAGTAAAGCCGACGACGGATCGCCGCGAAAATCCATGCCCAGCTTGTCGATTTCGTCGAGCAGGAACAAGGGATTGCGCACGCCGGTCTTGGACAGGCTTTGCAATATCTTGCCCGGCATCGAGCCGATGTAGGTACGGCGATGGCCGCGGATTTCAGCCTCGTCGCGCACACCGCCCAGGGCCATGCGCACGAACTTGCGGTTAGTAGCGCGGGCAATCGATTGGCCGAGCGAAGTCTTGCCCACGCCGGGCGGGCCGACGAAGCACAGGATCGGGGCCTTCAGCTTGTCGACGCGTTGCTGCACGGCGAGATATTCGAGGATGCGTTCCTTGACCTTCTCCAGGCCGTAGTGGTCGTCTTCCAACACCTTTTCGGCGTTGGCCAGGTCGTTGTTGACCTTGGATTTCTTGCGCCACGGCAGCGACAGCAAGGTGTCGATGTAGTTGCGCACCACGGTAGCTTCGGCCGACATGGGCGACATCAGCTTGAGCTTCTTCAACTCGGATTGCGCCTTGTCGCGCGCTTCCTTAGGCATGCGCGCCGCGATGATCTTCTTTTCCAGATCTTCGATATCGGCACCCTCTTCGCCCTCGCCCAATTCTTTCTGGATCGCCTTGACCTGTTCGTTCAGGTAGTACTCGCGCTGCGACTTTTCCATCTGGCGCTTGACGCGGCCGCGGATACGCTTTTCCACCTGCAGGATGTCGAGCTCGCCTTCGAGCTGACCCAGCAAGTGTTCGTGGCGCTTGGCCACGTTGAAGATTTCGAGGATGACCTGCTTCTGCTCAAGCTTCAGCGGCAGATGTGCGGCGATGGTGTCGGCCAAGCGGCCTGCGTCATCGATACCAGCCAGCGAAGTCAGAATCTCCGGCGGAATTTTCTTGTTCAGCTTCACGTACTGGTCGAACTGCTGCACGATGGCGCGGCGCATGGCCTCAACTTCGGATTCGTCGCCGATCTCCGACTCGACCGGGGTCAGGTCCGCCACAAAGTGCGTCTCGAGTTCGCTGATGTGATGGATGCGCGCGCGTTGCGCGCCTTCGACCAGCACCTTCACGGTACCGTCGGGCAGCTTCAGCATCTGCAGTATGTTGGCAACGCAGCCGATCTCGTAGATGTCGTCGGCCGAGGGCTCATCCTTGGCCGCTGCCTTTTGCGCAGCCAGCATGATGCTCTTGCCCTGTTCCATGGCAGCTTCCAGGGCCTTGATGGATTTGGGACGCCCAACAAACAAAGGGATAACCATATGCGGGAACACCACCACGTCGCGCAAAGGCAGCAGGGGCAATTGGGTGTGTTCGGTAAATGTCGGAGTCGTCATGGCGAGCCTTTATCGGAAAAACCTGTTAATGATGTTGGCGCGGGACGCAGAATCACAAGGCCATCGCCATTACAAATCGCAAAAATAAATAAAGCCACACACGAAGTTCTACCTCGGGTGGCTTTGCGATGTAAGCCAGAGTGATTCCTGCTGAGACAAATTGTACTGCTTTTAAAAAAAAAGCGGGTTGGAAACCCGCTTTTGTTCAAATCTTATTGTTTTGCCCCTGAAACCTTGGGTTGATCGTGATAAATCAGCAGAGGTTTGCTACCGTTGGTGATGCTATTTTCATCGATGACGACCTTGGCTACGTTTTGCTGGCTCGGCAATTCGAACATGATGTCGAGCAAGGCATGTTCCAGGATCGAACGCAAGCCGCGCGCACCGGTCTTGCGTGCCAATGCCTTTTTTGCGATCGCCTGCATGGCGGCCGGACGCACTTCCAATTCCGCGCCTTCCATCTGCAGCAGCCGCGCGTATTGCTTGATCAGCGCATTTTTCGGCTCAAGCAGAATCTGGATCAGCGCTTCTTCATTCAATTCCGAGAGCGTCGCCACGACGGGCAAACGGCCGACCAATTCTGGAATCAAGCCGAACTTGATCAAGTCTTCCGGCTCCACATCCATCAGCACTTCGCTGGTGGTGCGCTCGTCGTTGCTCTTGACGTCGGCCGAGAAACCGATGCCGCCCTTTACCGAGCGATTGGTGATGATCTTCGACAAGCCATCGAACGCGCCGCCGCAGATGAACATGATGTTGGTCGTGTCGATCTGGACGAAGTCCTGGTTGGGATGCTTGCGCCCTCCTTGCGGCGGCACCGAAGCCATCGTGCCTTCAATGAGCTTCAGCAAAGCTTGCTGGACGCCTTCGCCGGACACGTCGCGCGTGATCGAGGGGTTGTCGGACTTGCGCGAAATCTTGTCGATTTCGTCGATGTAGACAATGCCCTTCTGCGCCTTCTCGACTTCATAGTTGCAGTTTTGCAGCAGCTTCTGGATGATGTTTTCGACGTCTTCGCCGACATAGCCGGCCTCGGTCAGCGTCGTCGCATCGGCGATCACGAAAGGTACGTTCAGCATGCGCGCCAGGGTCTGCGCCAGCAGCGTCTTGCCTGAACCGGTGGGGCCGACCAGCAAGATGTTGCTCTTGGCGAGTTCGACGTCGTCTTTCTTGCCCAGATGCTTCAGGCGCTTGTAATGGTTGTATACCGCCACCGACAGGATGCGCTTGGCGGTTTCCTGCCCGATCACGTATTGGCCGAGCAGTTCGAAAATCTCATGTGGCGTCGGCAGATCCGACTTCGGTCCAGAGACCGATTCCACGCTCGCAGCTTCATCGCGAATGATGTCGTTGCAGAGATCGATGCACTCGTCGCAGATGAATACCGACGGGCCGGCGATCAGCTTCTTCACTTCATGCTGACTTTTACCGCAGAAGGAGCAATACAGCAGTTTTTCGCCGCTAGGGGACTTTTTGTCTGGCATGGGGCAAATGGCTTGGAACTTTAATCGGCTTGAAACTAAAACTAACGCTTGTTTCCTGTGATCTTACCTGCGAAATCGCGATTCGTCACGCCGCAGTCACGTAAACCATTTGAGCGAAATCAACCGCAACGCAGCAAAATGCGTGGCAATTACGGCAAGCTATGGCTTGATGCGCGGAAAAACAGGAAAGAACAATGAGAAATCTGCCGCACCGACCCATCAAGAACCGGTGCAACAAAGCAACAAATACTTGTACTTTTAACCACCGCGCGTGGTCAAGACCTTGTCGATGATGCCATATTCGGCAGCGGCATCGGCCGACATGAAATTGTCACGTTCCGTATCGCGGGCGATCGTTTCGATCGGCTTGCCGGTCTTCTCGGCAAGGATGCTGTTCAGGCGCTCGCGCAGGTACAGAATTTCGCGAGCCTGGATTTCGATATCGCTTGCCTGGCCTTGCGCACCGCCCGAGGGCTGATCGATCATGATGCGCGAATTCGGCAGCGAAAAACGCTTGCCCTTGGCGCCGGCGGCCAGCAGGAAGGCGCCCATGGAGGCAGCCAAGCCGGTGCAAAGCGTCGAAACGTCGGGCTTGATGAATTGCATGGTGTCGTAGATCGCCAGACCGGCCGAAACCGAACCGCCGGGCGAATTGATATAGAGCGAAATGTCCTTGTCCGGCTTTTCGCTTTCGAGGAACAGCAACTGCGC
>DASVLM010000866.1:0-3369 GCA_036384875.1 Noviherbaspirillum sp. | reverse complement strand
AGTCATTACTCGCGTACCTAGTACGCGCTGCATGCGTTCGGCGCCCAGCAACACAATCAGCCATACGACTGCCACCAGCGACAATGCACCGACATGCACCATCACGTCTGCCACGCCGTTCGATGAAAACAGCAGCACTGTCGCAAGCGCCGACGGACCAGCCAGCGCAGGCACCGCCAGCGGTACGATGAAGGGCTCGCCGCTTGGGCCCGCATCGCCCAGCACACCGCCCGGCTGCGGAAAAATCATGCGCAGCGCTATCAGGAACAGGACGACTCCACCGCCGATGCGCAGGGACACGTCCGTCAGTTGCAGGGCCGCGAGGAAGCGGGCGCCGAAAAACATGAACACCAGCAGCAGCACGAATGCAATTGCGCATTCGCGAACCACCACGCGCCAGCGGCGATGAGCAGGAACATGGGCAAGCGCGCTCACGAAGAGAGGGACGTTGCCGAACGGATCGGTGACCAGCAACAGGAGGATGAAGGCCTGAAAAAAGCTTTTTGTCATGATTTCCTTGCAGGAGTCAGTCGATTAGTTGGGGTGCTCTAGCGGCAGTTTGATAAGCTACTGCGCGACAGGGAATTCGACCATGCTTGTCGGCGCAACGTCACGCTGCCTGCAGTGCATTCATTGCAGAACGTAGTGCCGGAATGCATGCATTTCGCGTAGCATGCCACAACCAATCCAAAACAAAATACGGAGGGACAATGCAATCTGCCGAACCGAAAAAGACCTCGCGCCGCCGCTTCATCCTCGGCGGGCTCGGTGTCGCTGGCGCGCTCGTCGTGGGCTGGGGTCTCATGCCGCCGCGCCAGCGCCTGAACGGTTCTTCACCGCTGCCGGTGCAGGACGGGCAGGTTGCGTTGAACGGCTGGATCAAGATATCGAAAGACGGCACCGTCACGGTCGCGATGCCGCACAGTGAAATGGGGCAGGGCATCCATACCGCACTCGCGATGCTGGTCGCAGAAGAACTGGATGTGCCGCTGTCGGCAGTCCAGGTCGAGCAGGCCCCCATCGACCGGATATTCGGCAATCTCGCCGTGTTCCAGGACAGCCTTCCTTTCCAGCCGGATGATGATGGACTCTACAAGCGCACCGCGCGCTGGCTGACCGCGAAGACTGCTCGCGAACTCGGCATCATGATCACCGGCGGATCGTCCAGCATCAAGGATGGCTGGTCGGCGATGCGCGAAGCGGGTGCCGCGGCCAGGGCAATGCTGGTCGGCGCGGCAGCGGATGAATGGCATGTGCCCGAGGCGGAGTGCAAAACGGAGGCAGGCATGGTCTCCCATGCGAGCGGAAAGAGAGCTTCCTACGGCGATCTGGCGGACAAGGCGGCAGGCCGCAAACCCGGTTCTTACCGCCTCAAGCAGGTGTCCGAGTTCAAATTGATCGGCACTGCACAGCCGCGCCGCGAAGCACGGGCCAAGGCGAATGGCACTGCCACATTCGGGCTGGACGTGCGGCCGCCGGGCATAGTGTACGCGGCGGTGAAGATGGCGCCGACGATAGGCGGCACGGTGAAGGCGTTTGATGCGGGTGCGGTCAAAACCATGCCGGGCGTCCTCAAGGTCGTGGATTTTTCGAATGCGATACGCGACAAGTTCGGTGCCGGTGCGGGCGTCGCAGTGGTCGCGAAAACCTTCTGGCAGGCGAAGCAGGCCGCAGCGGCATTGCCGGTGGATTGGCAGGATGGCCCGCAATCGGCTTTCTCCACCGACGACGTGTTCCGTGAGCTGTCGTGGGGACTGGAAACCGAGCCCGGCTATGTCTACACGAAGCGCGGCAACCTGGACGCGGGCAAGAGCGCGGCAAAAACGATAAAGGCCGAGTACCATGCACCGTTTCTTGCGCATGCCACGATGGAGCCGATCAACTGCACCGCACAGGTCAAGGACGGCAAGGTCTCGCTCTGGGTGTCGACCCAGGTACCGAGTCTCGCAGTCGACATGGCGGCGAAAGTCGCCGGCGTAAAGACGGACCAGGTATCGATCGTCGTCACTTATCTCGGTGGTGGCTTCGGCAGGCGGCTGGAGACCGACATGGTCGCGCAGGCGGTTGCCATTGCAAGGCAAGCCGATGGTTTGCCCGTGCAGATGATCTGGACACGCGAAGACGACATCACGCATGACGTCTACCGTCCCGCTGCCATCGCGCGGTTCTCCGCCGGACTGGATGCCGAAGGCAACGTGCTCGCCTACGACAACAAGTCCGCAAGCGGCTCGCTCACGCCGCAGTTCCTGAAGAGGAACATGGATCTCAATCCCATCGACATCAAATACCAGGCACTGAGCCAGCAGCTTCCTGGAACTGGGCCTGACAAGAGTACGGTCGAAGGCGAATACGATCACTGCTATGAATTCCCGAACCAGCGCGTGGCGCACGTCATCGTGGCGACGCCGGTCCCGCTCGGCAACTGGCGCTCGGTGGGGAATTCGCACAATGCCTTTTTCAAGGAAAGCTTCGTCGATGAAATGGCGCATGCGGCGGGCAAGGCCCCGGTGGAATTCCGCCGGGGCCTGCTCAAAAATCATCCGCGCCATCTCGCCGTGCTGAATGCTGCTGTCGACAAGGCCGGCAAGCCTGCGGAGGGGCGAGCCCACGGCGTCGCATTGCACCAGTCGTTCGGTACCATCGTCGCGCAAGTTGCCGAGGTATCGGTCGAGGGTGGCGACATCGTCGTCCACAAGGTGACCTGCGCGGTCGATTGCGGGGTCGCAGTCAATCCGAACGGCATCGCACAGCAGATGGAGTCCGCCGTGATTTACGGATTGAGCGCCGCACTGTTCGGGAAAGTGACCATCAAGGACGGCAAGGTGGAGCAGCAGAATTTCAATAACTATCCTGTGCTGCGCATGAACCAGGCGCCCCTGGTGGAAACCGTAATCATGAAGAGCGCCGAAGCACCGGGGGGAATCGGCGAACCCGGCACGCCGCCGGTGGCGCCGGCGGTTGCCAATGCCGTGTTTGCATTAACAGGGAAGCGGCTGCGCAACCTGCCGCTGCGACTAGCCTAGCGCTTCTTCCAGCCGCAGGCGGAGGTTGCATTCGCGCTGCCACCGCAGGCGGTCTGCGTTGCCTTCGGCTGCGGCGCGCACTTCGGCTTCGGACCGGTTTGCCTGTGACTCGATCAGGCGGCCCGCCACCTTCGGATCGGGCAACACGGTGCCGAAAAACGCAACTGAATCGCCGCGCTGGATGAGCAGGGTGGGGAAGTTCTCGACTTCGATATCGCCGACGATATCCGATTCGTCTTCGATGTCGATCCAGACGAAATGCTTGTCCGGGTGACGAGCTGCCAGCGCATCAAATCCGCTGCGGTAAGCGCGGCAAGTGTCGCACCAGGCGGCGCAGAGGCAGGCA
>DASVLM010000865.1:0-6226 GCA_036384875.1 Noviherbaspirillum sp. | reverse complement strand
GTGAATGCCGCAAGGCGTTGATTTCACGGAAAATTTGAAGGCGCTATTGTCGCATTTTTTTCATGCGGTTTTACAGGCGCCATTCCCGTTCACGGGAACGGCACTTTCATGATGGCTGACCTACAATGCCAACATGACTATCCAGACCACACGAAAGATCGGCAAGCCGCGCCTGCTGATACTCGGATGCGGCGACGTGGGCAAGCGCCTGCTGCCGCTGGTGCGCGATCGCTATCGCGTGTTTGCAGTGACAAGCCAGGAGGAACGGCGCGGCGAGTTGCGTGCCGCAGGCGCGATCCCCATCGTGGCCGACCTCGACCGCCCAGAGACGCTGCGCAGGTTGCTGCAGCTTGCGGACGATATCGTGCATCTCGCCCCGCCGCAGTCCGACGGTGCTACCGACCTTCGCACGCGCCGCCTGGTGGCCGTCCTGCCATCCGGCGCGAACATGGTGTATGTCAGCACGACGGGAGTCTATGGCGACTGCGCCGGTGAACTCGTCGTCGAGTCGCGGTCGGTCAATCCGCAGAATGCGCGGGCGAAACGGCGCGTCGATGCGGAACGCGTATTGCGTGCATGGGCGCGACGCAGCGGCTCCGGGCTATCCATCCTGCGCGTACCGGGCATTTATGCGGCGGACCGCCTGCCGCTCGAACGCTTGCGCAAAGGGACGCCCGCGCTGGTGGAAGAAGACGATGTGTACACCAATCACATCCATGCCGACGACCTTGCCGCAGTTGTCAGGGCGGCGTTGTATCGAGGCAAGCCTCAGCGCGTGTACCACGCTGCCGACGATACGCGCATGAAAATGGGCGAGTACTTCGATGCGGTAGCCGATGCGTTCGGACTGCCGCGTCCGCCGCGCCTGCCGCGTGCCGAGCTGCAGCAGGCAGTGTCGCCGATGCTGCTGTCGTTCATGTCCGAGTCGCGGCAATTGTCGAATGAGCGGATGAAGGCGGAACTCGGCGTTCGCCTGCGCCATGGGCATGTCGGCGCGGCGCTGGCTGTCATGCGCGGGAAGGGTGCAGCATGACTCGCATGGTGCGGCTCATGTTCCTTGTGTGGCTTGTCTGCCTTGCTCCGGCACGGGATGCGTGGGCCGGACCAGTGCGGCTGGTGACCGGCGACGGCATGTCGCCGCACACCGGGAAGGACTTGCCGCATTACGGCATGCTGACCGAAATCGTGCAGCGCAGCTTCCAGCTTGCGGGCCATGACACTACGCTCGACTGGGCGCCCTGGAAACGAGGTTATGAACTGGCCAAGCTGGGCGAGTACGATGCGACTTTCCCGTATGCGCGCTCGCCGCAGCGCGAACAGGAATACCTGTACTCCGACCGGCTCTACGGCGGCATCCGCGCGATCTATGCTCGTCCCGGCAACACCATCGATCCGGCGCATCCTGAAACCTTTCGCGGTGCATATTGCGCTCCGCCCGGCTACCTCATTTATTCCCAGATTGAAACACAGCTCGCAAACGGCGCGGTCAGGCTGCAGCGGCCAGCGTCCCTCGTCACATGCGCGCGCATGCTGGCATTGGGCCGGGTAGATTTCTTCATTGCCGATGCCACCAGCGGCGATGAAGCACTGAAGCAGGCAGGTGTGGGCCGCAGCGTGGTCCGGCTCGCGAAGCCTTTCGAGAAGGCCGAGTTCTACCTGATCGTTCCGAGGAGCAGGCCTGAAGCCCGGAAGCTGGTCGATGAGTTCAATGCCGGCCTGAAGCGCCTGAAGGCCAATGGGGAATACGCACACATCGTGGCCCGGCACTTGCATTGACAACCTGACGCGCAGGGCCGCAAGCCGGCATGGCATTACCCTAGTTTCCTGTTGCACATCAGCTTTCTCCCGATCATGGCTTGACTCTCCCATCATGGGAAGGTTCATACTGATGTCAACGATATCAACCGGGAATGCAACATGAGCAAGATGATCTCCGCTGAACGAGAGACGCAAGCGCGGGAATTTTCGTTCGGCATTGCGGGCATGACCTGCGCGTCCTGCGTTGCGCGCGTCGAGAAAGCCTTGTGTGCGTTGCCGGGTGTGCAGAAGGCGGAAGTCAATCTCGCGACCGAACGCGCCAGTGTGCTCGCAGCAGCACCTGCCGACCTGAAGACGCTGCAGCAAGCGGTGGAGAAAGCCGGATACGAAGTCGCGCAGCAGGAGGTGGACCTCGACATCGAAGGCATGACCTGCGCGTCCTGTGTCAGTCGCGTCGAGAAGGCGCTGCGCAAGGTGGAAGGCGTGCTCGATGCCGAAGTGAACCTCGCTACCGAGCGAGCCCATGTCAGGCTCGTTGCCGGCGTTGCGCCCGATGTCTTGAGCGCGGCCGTTGAGAAGGCGGGCTACCATGCGCGGCCACATCGTGCGGCGCAAGCTCCCGCAGCCGCAGGCCGTGAACGCGAATTGCTTCACGTGCTCATCGCTGCAGCGTTCTCGCTGCCGCTCATGCTGCCCATGCTGCTTTCTCCATTCGGCGTGCAATGGATGCTGCCCGGCGGGCTGCAACTCGCGCTCGCGACGCCGGTGCAATTCTGGCTCGGCGCGCGCTTCTATCGCGCGGGCTGGAAGGCATTGCGCGCCGGCACCGGCAACATGGACTTGCTGGTGGCGCTCGGCACCAGTGCCGCGTACGGATTGAGTCTCTACCTGCTGGCCGTGCGCGGCGCACATCATCTTTACTTCGAGGCTTCGGCGGTAGTCATCACCTTGGTGTTGCTCGGCAAATGGCTGGAAGCGCGCGCCAAGCGGCAGACTGCGGCGGCAATTCGTGCCTTGCAGGTGTTGCGCCCCGAGACGGCGCGCGTGCGACGCGATGGTGCCGAAGTCGATGTGCCGAGCGCGCAGGTAAAGGTGGGCGACCTGGTGGTAGTACGTCCGGGCGAACGCATTCCGGTGGACGGCGTCGTGCAGGAAGGCGCGAGCCATGTCGACGAATCGATGATCACCGGCGAGAGCCTGCCGGTGGCACGGCAGGCAGGCGACAAAGTGACAGGCGGCGCGATCAATGCGGAAGGTCTGCTGCTGGTGCTCACCACCGCCGTTGGCGCCGAGAGCACGCTGTCGCGCATCATCCGCCTGGTGGAGAGCGCGCAATCGGCCAAGGCGCCGATCCAGCGCCTCGTCGACAAGGTGAGTGCAGTGTTCGTGCCGGTGGTGGTGGCGATCGCATTCCTGACGCTGGCGGGATGGTGGCTGTATAGCGGCGAACTGGAAACTTCGATCATCAATGCCGTCGCGGTGCTGGTGATCGCCTGTCCTTGCGCGCTCGGCCTGGCGACACCTGCTGCCATCATGGCCGGCACGGGAGCGGGTGCGCGCTACGGCATCCTCATCAAGGACGCCGAGGCACTCGAAATCGCGCATGTCGTCACGACCGTGGTGTTCGACAAGACGGGCACGCTGACCGAAGGCCGGCCTGCGCTGACCGATGCCATACCGCATGGCATCGCGCGCAACGAATTGATCCGTTTGGCTGCCGCCGTGCAGCGCGGCAGCGAACACCCGCTGGCGCGCGCCGTCGTCGAAGCGGCGGATGCGCAGCATATCGATTTTCCGCAGGCATCCGAAGTGGCCGCCTTGCCGGGACGCGGTTTGTCTGCCGTGGTGGATGGCATTGCATTGCGCCTGGGCAGTTCGCGGCTGATGCAGGAACTCGGCATCGACCTTGCGCCGCTCATCGCGCAGGCCGAAGCCTTGCAGCACGACGGCAGGACAGTGTCGTGGCTCGCCACGGCAGGCGAGGGCAGCCGCTTGCTCGGTCTCCTGGCCTTTGGCGACAACATCAAGCCGTCTGCGCCGGAAGGCGTGCGGCGGTTGCAGGCGATCGGCGTGAAGACAGTGCTGCTGACCGGCGACAACAAAGGCAGCGCGCATGCGGTCGGCAATGCATTGGGGATCGACCGCGTGGTCGCGGAAGTCCTGCCTGCGGACAAGGCGGGCGAGATCGCCGCGCTCAAGGCAGCCGGAGGCAAGGTCGCGATGGTCGGCGACGGCATCAACGATGCGCCGGCGCTGGCGGCGGCCGATGTGGGCATCGCCATGTCGACCGGCACCGACGTCGCCATGCATGCGGCCGGCATCACGCTGATGCGCGGCGACCCGGCGCTCGTCGCCGATGCGATCGAGATCTCGCGCCGCAGCTACGCCAAGATTCGCCAGAACCTGTTCTGGGCATTCTTCTACAACCTCGTCGGCATCCCGCTCGCTGCGTTGGGCATGCTCAATCCGATGATCGCCGGCGCGGCGATGGCATTCAGTTCGGTCAGTGTGGTCAGCAATGCGCTGTTGCTGACGCGCTGGCGGCCGGTGTCTGCGAAGAAGGGAGCATGAGATGAATATCGGGCAGGCAGCAAGCGCGTCGGGTGTCACGGCGAAGATGATCCGCTACTACGAGAGCATCGGACTCGTCCCGGCCAGCAAGCGCAGCGAATCGGGATACCGCACCTACAGCGACAACGACGTGCACACGCTGCGCTTCGTGAAGCGCGCCCGCTCGCTGGGATTTTCACTGGAGCAGATCGCGGAACTGCTGTCGCTCTGGCACAACCCGGAACGCGCGAGTGCGGATGTGAAAGCGGTGGCGGAAACGCATGTGGCCGAGCTGGAACAGCGCATACGCGAATTGAGCGAGATGCGTGACACGCTCGTTCGTCTTGCACATGCCTGCGCGGGAGATCGCCGGCCGGATTGCCCCATCCTGGAGCAGTTGGCCGAGTGCAATGCCCAGGAGGGCGAAAAGAAACACGCACACTGCGCGCCGCTTACTTCGCCAGCAGTGCCTTCGCTTCCTCGTAGTCGTTCGGGATGACGTTCAACTCTCGTTCGATGCCACCTGGATAAGCATCGAGTTCCACCGGCATCCAGCGCGCGATCGTGCGTTCGAGCTCCTGCGGCGACATCGCCAATGCCTTGTTCAGGCCGGTTACCAGCGTCAATCCGCTCGGGAAGGTCGGCACGGTGAAGATGCGAAGGTCGGGGCGCAGCTCCCTGAGAATCAACACAACCTTCCAGGTATCGCCGAGCCAGAAAATTGATTTGCGCTCGCGGGCGGCCGTTATCGGCGTGACCGGGAAGATGTCGTGGAAGGCGACTACGGTTCCCGCATGCGAATGGCGTTCGATGTTCACGAAATCCTTGAGCGCCTGGTCGAAGGTGTGCAGGCCGTCGATGAAGGCGAAGTCCACCGGCTGTCCGTCGAAGATGCGCTGCACGTCGTGCTGCTCGAAAAATGCATCGCTGGTCTGCTTGAACAGCTTGACCCAGCATTCCTGCGAATGAACGATGCGGATGTCGGGATCGATGCCGATCGCCTTGGTGGGATTCTGCGCAAACCGCAGCGACTGTCCGGTTTCGACGCCGATCTCGACGTAGGTGGCAGGCTTCAATTGCGCATGCAGCCATTTGAGCCAGTCGAGATATTGCGGGCCGGGAAAGTGCTTGTGCGCGGCATCGATCTGCTCCCGCTGGTCCATGATGCGCAGCATTTCAGTCGCTGCTTGCTGGCCCGGGATCTGCTGCAGGATGCGCTGGCAAATCGCGCGCGCTTCCTGCGATGCGCCCAGCGTCATGCGCGTGTGCGCCAGCGTGAGGTCGGCGACCACGCGTTCGGAAAACGTCGGGGCATGATCCGCTGCGGCAGGTGGCGGTGCGGATTGAAATTCTGAAGTCACGGCGATTTCCTTCTCGTATGCAGCGGTGCGGCGGACCGCGATGTGTTCAAGGGCAGCTTCAATATCACGCACACGCTGGGGCATGTCAAACAGCGGCCAGGATGCGCGGTGCGCCGCCAGTTTTTCTTTGAGCTCCGCAACGGCGGCGCGATCGTTGCCAAGGGCGACTGCCTTGCGTTCGTAGTCTTGCAGGTTGGTCGTGATCAGTTCCGGCAATCCTAGCGCCTGCAACAGGCTGCCGGCCATGCGTGAGGCGAAGGTGCTGCCGGAGCAGGTCAGCAGGGGCAGTCCCATCCAGAGCGCATCGTTCGCTGTGGTGCCGGCGTTGAACGGCGTGGTGTCGAGGAACAGGTCCGCCAGCCGGTAGCGCGCCAGATAGTCGGCCGGTGCGACGCGCCCAGCGAAGATCAGCCGCTTGCCGTCCAGGCCTTGTCGTTGTGCTTGCGCGCGCAGGTTCTGCTCCGCCCATTCGTTGTCCGCCAGCAGCCACAAGACGCTGTTGGGCACGGCGTGGAGGATGCGCATCCAGCACGCAAACACTTCTTCGGTGAACTTGT
>DASVLM010000864.1:0-5059 GCA_036384875.1 Noviherbaspirillum sp. | reverse complement strand
GTAAAGCCCCTACGGCGAGCTACACGCGTTACGCCCGCTGGCGCAGGAGAGTAGGGAGGGGACGCCTCAGGGCTTTCCTGCCCCTTCCACCAGCCCATATTCGTCAACCATAGCGAACCACTCATCGGGATCTAGCTCCATCCCCATCGCGGACATATCGTCTTCATCGGCCGCATCCACGACTTCAACAAGGAAGAAGTCACTGTCGACATCCTCATCTTCGTCGTCAGGGGTAAATACATCTTCGACAATAAATTGCTTGCCTGGAGCGATCTTCGTGGACGTGTAGAGTCCCTTTTTCGGTGGCTGGCGCATCGACTGTTTTCGCGGTGGGGAGAAGCCGACAAATCGAAGAATTGTAGAAAAGCGGCCTTAATTGTAGAAAAGCGGGTTAGCCGCTATTCGCTGCTAACCCGCTTCGTATTTGGTGGCCTGGGGCGGAATCGAACCACCGACACAAGGATTTTCAATCCTCTGCTCTACCAACTGAGCTACCGGGCCAAGACGCGCAAGTATAGCAGACCAGAGGAAATATGCAAGGCTTGCAAGCCATCAATTTCCCCGCAGCGGCTATAATGGATTTACCGGGCTTTTCGCCCTTTCGACTCTTTTTTTATGCAGTTTCAAAGCGATATTTGCGTAGTTGGCAACGGTGCGATCGGTAAGGCTGCGGCGCTTGGCTTGGCGCAGGCCGGTCACAGCGTCACGCTGCTGGCACCCGCTGGCAGCGCGCAGCCGGAGACGTCGGCGGCATCCTGGGATGTGCGCGTGTACGCCCTCAATCATGTGGCGCATGAGCTGTTGTCTACCCTGAAAGTATGGGACGCGCTCGATGCCTCGCGCGTGGCGCCGGTGGATGCGATGATCGTCAAGGGAGACGGCGAACATGCCGGCGAATTGACGTTCGATGCCTACGGCGCGCGTACCGGTTCGCTGACATGGATCGTGGAAGACCGCAACTTGAATGCCGCGCTCGATGCGGCGCTGCGTTTCGCGCCCAACTTGCGCGTGATCTCCGGCCGTGCGGTTGAATTGCGAGCAGATGCCAATGCCGCGCGCCTCGTACTCGACAACGGCGATGCAATCGAGGCACGGCTGATCGTCGGCGCGGACGGCGCACAATCCTGGGTGCGCGCCCAATGCGATATCGGCATCGATTACCGTTCCTACGGCCAGCGCGCCGTGGTGGCCAACTTCGATTGCGAACATCCGCATCGCGGCGCTGCTTACCAATGGTTTACCTCGGATGACGGCATCATTGCCTTGCTGCCGCTGCCGGGAAACCGCGTGTCGCTGGTGTGGTCGGCGCCGGAGCCGCTGGCCGAGGTGCTGCTGCGCGAATCGCCAGCCCGGCTTGCGCAACGCCTTTCCGCATTGCCGGGGCATGGACTCGGCCAGTTGCATCCGCTGCAGCCGGAAGTGGTGAGGGCTTTCCCGCTCAGCCTGCTGCGCACGCACTCGTTGATTGCGCCGCGCGTTGCGCTGATCGGCGACGCTGCACATGTGGTGCATCCGCTGGCCGGTCACGGCATGAACCTCGGCTTCGGCGACGTGGCCGGATTGCTGAAGGCGCTGACGGAGCGGGAAGAACATCGCGACTGCGGCGACGAGCGCGTGCTCGGCCGCTACGCGCGTTCGCGCAAGGAAGATATCCTGTTGATGCAGCTGGCGACCGACGGTCTGGAGCGCCTGTTCACCACAGATTTCGAGCCGATACGCATCGCGCGCAATGTCGGATTGAACCTTGTCAACAAACTGCCTGTCCTAAAGCGGGCGCTGATTTCCCACGCAATGGGAAGACGTTAATACAAGCATGGGAAATATGATGAAAAAACTCACGACATGGATCGCCGGCCTCGTACTGGCACTTTGCGGTGCCGCCGCGTTTGCGCAGAACTCCACCGAGCTCACGATCAAGCACGCGATTGAAAGCCGCCTCGGCGAGGGAGTGAAGGTCGATACGATCACCAAGACGCCGTATGGTGGCTTGTATGAGATCCGGATCGGCGGCGACATCTTCTACACGGATGCCAAGGGCGACTATCTCTTCGTCGGTCGCATCATTGACACCAAGACGTCGGCCGATCTGACCCGGGCACGCGTCGACGAGGTCAACAAGATCAAGTTTGCCGACCTGCCGCTCGACTCTGCGGTCAAGATGGTCAAGGGCAACGGCAAGCGCGTGATCGCCGTTTTCGAAGATCCGAATTGCGGCTATTGCAAACGCCTGCGCCACACGCTTGCCGAGATGGACAACGTGACGGTCTACACCTTCATGTACAACATCCTGGCGGAAGATTCGTCAGTGAAGTCGCGCAACATCTGGTGCTCGCCGGATCGCGCCAAGGCATGGGACGACTGGATGCTCAAAGGCAAGGCGGCACCGGATGCACCGGCTAACTGCACCGCGCCGAACGACAAGATTTTTGCGCTTGGTCAGAAGTTGAAGATTACTGGCACGCCGACCATCTTCTTCACCGACGGCACCCGCGTTCCCGGCGCCGTCGATGGCAAGGCACTGGAAGCCAAGCTGGCATCGATCAAGTAAGACAAGTGTCATCGAAAAAACGGCGTGCTGGCCGTGGGCAGCGCGCCGTTTTTGCTTCAAAACGCCGTTTTTTCGCGCGAACTATAATCGTTGCTCCACCCCTCGGAGATACGACATGTTCAACGCGATCCTGCTCAATAAAAAAGAAGACGGCGGTACCGACGCACAACTCACGCAACTCGACGATGCGCAACTCCCTGCTGACGGTGACGTCACCGTTCGCGTCGATTATTCCACCATCAATTTCAAGGACGGCCTGGCGATCACCGGCAAGTCGCCCGTGGTCCGCAAATGGCCAATGGTGCCCGGCATTGATGGCGCCGGCGAAGTGATCGCGTCCTCGCATCCCGACTGGAAAGCTGGCGATACCTTCATCCTCAATGGCTGGGGTGTCGGCGAAGTGCACATGGGTTGCCTCGCGCAGCGTGCACGCCTGAAGGGCGATTGGTTGATTCCGCGGCCGGCCGGCATCTCGGCGCGCACTGCGATGGCGATCGGCACCGCCGGCTATACCGCGATGCTGTGCGCGATGGCCTTGCAGGAGCAGGGCGTCAGTAAGGACAGTGGTGATATTCTCGTCACCGGCGCATCGGGCGGTGTCGGCAGCGTGGCGATTTCGATTCTCTCGACCTGGGGCTATCGCGTGGTGGCATCGACCGGCAAGCTGGCCGAGGCCGATTACCTGAAGTCCCTCGGCGCAGCGGAAGTCATCGACCGTGCCGAATTGTCCGTACCCGGCAAGCCGCTGCAGAAGGAGCGCTGGGCCGGCGTGGTCGATTCCGTCGGTTCGCATACGCTGGCCAACGCGGTCGCGCAAACGCGTTACGGCGGCACGGTTGCCGCGTGCGGGCTGGCGCAGGGCATGGACTTTCCTTCATCTGTCGCGCCGTTCATCCTGCGCGGCGTGAAGCTGATCGGCGTCGACAGCGTGATGGCGCCGAAGGAAAAGCGTGTCGCCGCATGGCAGCGCCTGGCAAAGGATCTCGATCCGGCCAAGCTCGATCGCATCACACAGGAAATCGGTTTGTCCGAGGCAATTGCGCATGCGCCCGACATACTCGCCGGCAAGGTGCGCGGCCGCATCGTGGTCGACGTCAACCGCTGACTTGGGCGTCAACGCCGTCCAGAGAATTCGGCTATATTGCATCACACTATATTCACCCTACGCATCGCATGAGGGAATACGCATGATCACACTCAACATCAATGGCAAGGACGTTCAGCTCGATGCCGATCCCGCAACGCCCATCCTGTGGGCGCTGCGCGACAATCTCAACATGACCGGCACCAAGTTCGGCTGCGGCGCGGCCTTGTGCGGAGCCTGCACCGTGCACCTGAACGGGCAGGCGATCCGTTCCTGCGTGACGCCGATCTCGGCGGCTGTCGGGCAAAAGATCACCACCATCGAAGCAATGGAAACCGACAAGGTCGGCAAGGCCGTGCAGGACGCATGGGTCAAGCATGACGTGCCGCAATGCGGTTACTGCCAGAGCGGCCAGGTCATGAGCGCCGCCGCGCTGCTGCGCATGAAGAAGAATCCGAGCGACGCGGACATCGATGCGGCCATGGCCGGCAACATCTGCCGTTGCGGCACCTACCAGCGGATACGCGCGGCGATCAAGGACGCTGCCCAAACCCTCGCTTAAGGAGCGCATCATGCATATCGAATGGATGAACGCGGAAGTGGCATCCGGCGCTGGCTTGTCGCGCCGGTCTTTTCTCAAGGCGGCCGGTGTCGCCGGCGGCGGCCTCGTGCTCGGCTTCTTCGTGCCGGGCGCAAACCGTTTCGCACGCGCGCAGCAAGCGAAGCAGGTCTATGCACCGAATGCCTTCCTGCGCATCGGGCCGGACAACACGGTGACGATCGCAGTCAATCGCCTCGAATTCGGACAGGGAGTGCATACCAGCCTGCCGATGCTGATCGCCGAAGAGCTCGATGCGGACTGGTCGCAGGTGCGCGGAGAACTCGCGCCCGCAGGCGATGCCTACAAGGACCCGCTGTTCGGCATGCAGATGACCGGCGGCTCGGGATCGGTCGCGCACTCCTACATGCAATATCGCGAGATCGGCGCGAGGGCACGCGCGATGCTGATCGCGGCAGCGGCGCATCAATGGAACGTGCCGGCCGCACAATGCCGGACTTCGAAGGGCATGGTGTTCGGTCCGAGCGGACGCAAGGCGACTTACGGCGAACTGGCCGACGCGGCAATGAAGCTGCCGGTGCCTGAAAAAGTGGCGTTGAAGGATTCGAAGAATTTCCGCTTCATCGGCAAGCCGACGCCGCGCCTCGATGCACGCGCCAAGTCGAGCGGCAGGCAGGAATTCGGTATCGATCACCGCGTACCCGGCATGAAGGTGGCCGTGGTCGCGCATCCGCCGGTGTTCGGTGCGAAAGTGGCGAAGTTCGATGCGTCGAAAGCGAAGGCAATCAAGGGCGTGGTCGACGTACTGCAAGTGCCGACCGATCGTGGCGGCAGCGGCGTCGCCGTGATCGCGGACGGTTACTGGCCG
>DASVLM010000863.1:0-4848 GCA_036384875.1 Noviherbaspirillum sp. | reverse complement strand
GGGGAAATCGTGGCTGAGCAAGCGCATTGCCTTCTCTGCGCTGTCGACGCCGGCTGCGGGGATGTCTTCGAGTTGCAGCGCCTGCTCACAGCCCAGGCGAACGTCCGGGTCGTCCTCGACCACCAGTACTTGTACGTTGTCAGTCATGTTTCTTGTCCTTGGGAGCGGCAGGGATGTCGAGCGTGAAGACCGCGCCGCCGTCCGGATGATTGTCCGCCGAAATGCTGCCGCCGAAATCGGCGACGATGCCGGCCGAGATGGCCAGGCCCAGCCCGAGACCGATGCCCGCTTCCTTGGTGGTGAAGAAGGGTTCGAACAGGTGCGCCTTGGCGTCCTCCGAAAGGCCCGGTCCGCGATCCCTCACCCACACGACGATGCGGCTGCCGTCGCGCCGTGCAGAGATATCCAGCGCCGGGGACAGCGCACCTTCCATTGCATCGAGCGCATTGCCGACCAGGTTGACCAGCACTTGCTCCAGGCGGTTGGCATCGCACCAGGCTTGCAGTTCTTCTTCCGGCAAGTCGACACAGGCGACCGCACGCGATTGCCGGATGCGCTGCTCCAGCAGGAACAGCGCGTTGTCCACCGCGCGGCGCAAAGGCACCGCCTGCGGCTCGCCGGTCGATTTACGGGCGAACGATTTCAGTTGCGCGGTGAGGCGACCCATGCGATCGACCAGGTCGTCGATGCGTTCGAGATTGCTGCCGGCGGTTTCATGATTGCCGCGCGCGAGGAACTTGCGCGCATTGCCCGAGAGCGTGCGCAGTGCCGCCAGCGGCTGGTTGAGTTCGTGCGCGACACCGGCGGAGAGCTGGCCGATCACGGCGAGCTTGCCGGCCTGCACCAATTCGTCCTGCGCGGCGCGCAGCGTGCGTTCCGCCTGGGTGCGCTCGGTCACTTCCTGCTGCAGGCGGATATTGGCGGCGGAAAGGTCGGCAGTGCGTTCTACTACCTTGCGTTCGAGTTCGTCGTTCGCCTTCTGCAATGCTTCCTGCGCGGCGAGGCGATCCTTCAAATGGCGTCGTCGCTGGTTGAGCATGAGCGCGACGATGAACAGGAACGCCGTTCCCACACCCGCCGCGACGGCACGGCTGGCGGCGATACCGCGCACCTGTTCCTGCGGCGAGAACACCGTGATATTCCACGGCGTGCCCGACAAGGGCTGGGTCTGCGCGATGAAGTTGCCGGCGACGGGAAACATGGACACCATTTCCTGCTCCGCCTTGGGCAGCCGCACCAGGCGGGCACCATGCTCCAGCGGCGCAAGCTCGACCACGCCGAGCGGATGCAGCGCTTGCCGGTTGTATTGCTGGCTGCGATCGAAGGCCCTGCGCGTGGCGTCGTCGAGCGGCTTCAGCGTGGTGAACTTCCAGCTCGGCACCGAAGCGAGGATGACCACGCCGTTTTCATCCGATACCAGTGCCGGCGCTTCCACCGTCGCCCAGGATTTTTCCAGCTGTTTCAAACCCACCTTCACCACGGCCACACCGAGGGTGCCGCGTTTGTCGGTCAACGCCGATGAAAGGTAGTAGCCCGGCTCGCCGCGCGTGGTGCCGATGCCGAAGAAGCGGCCGCTGCCGCTTTCCATCGCCTGCTTGAAATACGGCCGGAACGACAAGTCTTCGCCGAGGAAGCTGTCGGACCGTCTCCAGTTGCTGGTGGCGACTACCTTGCCCTTGAAATCGAGAATGTAGATGGAAAGGCTGCCCGCCCGTTCGTTGAGCTGTTCGAGGTAGCGATTGACCTGCTCGACCTGGTCCGCAGGCGGCGGCGATGCGGAGAGCAAGCGCAGCACATCGCGCTCCAGGCCGAGGGTGGTCGGGAAGTAGGCGTATTTGTCGATCTCCCGCTCCAGGCTGGCAGCATAGAGATCGAGGCGGTGGTGCCCGGTGGCCTGCAGCTCGGCCAGCCCCATGGCGAGGTTGTAGCGGAAGGCGGCAAGGCTGGTGCCGGCCACCAGCGCCACAAACCCGAGAGCCAGGACAAGGAAGCGAAGCGTGCGTGGGCTGGAAAGCATGGAAATGAAGCGCGTTCGGATTCCCGGATTATGCCGCGAGTCCGGCCGGCAGGGGGCCATACGTGCCACTTGCGCAGGCTGCGCGGTCCTTGCCCGCCTGGCAACAGGCTGGCAAGGCAACAGCAGTCGCACTGCGCATCAGGCGACGGCGCGGATCGGCTCCGGCAACGGCAGCGCTTCTTCGGATTCGGCCAGCGCTGCGCTGACCGGGTCGATGGCATCTTCCCACTTTGCCACCACCGCTGTCGCAATTGCATTGCCCAGTACGTTGGTGACGGTGCGCCCCATGTCGAGGAAGTGGTCCACGCCCATCACGATCAGCAGGCCGGCTTCCGGCAGGTGGAACATCGGCAGTACGGCAGCAACGACCACCAGCGACGCGCGCGGCACGCCGGCGATGCCCTTGGACGACACCATCAGCACCAGCAGCATGGTGATCTGCTGGCCAAGCGTCATCGGGATGTTGTAGGCCTGCGCGATGAACAGCGCGGCGAAGGCGGTATACATCATCGAGCCGTCTAGGTTGAAGGAATAGCCCAGCGGCAGGATGAAACCGGTGACGCGATCCTTGACGCCGAACTTCTCCAGCTGCTCCATCAGCTTCGGATAAGCCGATTCGGACGACGCGGTGGAGAAGCCGAGCAGCATCGGGCTGCGGATCAGCTTGAGCAGGCGGAACACATCCTTGCCCAGCACGCACCAGCCGGCCGCGATCAGCACGACCCACAGCAGCGCCAGTGCAAAGAAGAAGGTTGCCATGTATTTGCCGTAGACCAGCAGGATGCCCAGCCCTTGGGTGGCGATCACCGATGCCACCGCGGCGAACACGCCGACGGGAGCGAAGCGCATTACGTAATCGGTCACCTGCAGCATCACATGCACCAGGTCTTCGGTGGATTTCAGCAGGCTGTTGGCGGCGCCGTTACCGGAATTGCGAAGCTTGCCCAATGCAAGGCCGAAGAACAGCGCGAAGATCAGGATCTGCAGGATCTCGTTGTTCGCCATCGATTCGAAAATGCTTTTCGGGAAGACGTGCGTGACGAAATCCTTGAGGTTCAATGCGCTCGTCTTCAGGTTGGTCGCGGTACCCGCATCCGGCAGCGGCACGCCGACCGAATCGCCCGGACGCAGCACATTCGCGACCACGAGGCCGATCATGAGCGAACAGAGGGATGCGGTGAAGAACCAGCCCAGCGCCTTGCCACCGATGCGGCCGACTGCCTTCGCATCGCCCATGCCCGCGAGGCCGGCAACCAGTGTACCAAGCACCAGCGGCGCGATGATCATCTTGATCATGCGCAGGAAGATATCGGAGAGGATGGAGATGTAGCCGGAAACCTGCTTTGCCGTCGCCGCATCCGGCGCAAAGGTATTGCAGAGATAACCGACGATGATGCCGGCTGTCATCGCAAGCGCGATCCAGGTGGTGAGTTTGATCCTTTTCATCGAAGAAGTCCTTTGTCTCTTCCAAGTGTGTTGAGCCGAATAAGCTGAAACCCCTGCCGGCTGCGCACCTTGAGATGCAAGCAGGCTGGCGCTTCTTCAGCACACTCCGTGCCACTGCACTCGACAAACAGAACGCGGGCAAAGCCTTGATTTGAAAAGGGAAAAGAAAACCTCGAAAACCGGCGCATTCGGATTGCCGGACGCAGCAGCCGTTAGCCGTTCGGATTTCCGGATGAGCGAGACACCCGCACGTGCCTTGACTGAACATGAAACCTTGACGGCGATACGCTGACTAAGTGGTTTGATTGTTTTTAATTCAAGGAAGCACGATGGCGATCAACACGAAAAACAAGTATCCCGCAGACAAAACCGGGACCAAGTACAGCGAATTCAGGAATACGAAGAGAACCCCGCCCGGGAAGTCACGCACGGAAGGAAGCGGGAAGCAGTCCGGCAGCAGCCAGAACCAGACGGCGAAATGAACCAGGCCTGCAAATAAACAAAGCCCGCTGATGCGGGCCTTGGGAATCACACAGCTTGCAGTGCAAGCCGATTTCGGAGCTTACTTCGAAGCGGCCGGTGCAGCGGAAGCGGCCGATGCTTCGGTAGCAGAAGCGTCCTTGGCCTTCTTGGCGTGGTGCTTCTTCGCGTGGTGCTTCTTCATGGTGGCGGGCTTCTCTGCAGGTGCGGCAGATGCGGCCGGAGCAGACGCGGAAGCCGAGCCGGCAGGAGCGGAGCTTTGGGCGCTGGCGAAGCCGGCAGCGGTCAGCAGGGCAGCGATGAGCAGGGTCTTTTTCATGGTGATATTCCTTCAGTGTCTAGTGAGGCAGAAGAACCATTTCTCCTGTTACCTCGATTAACGCAACGCATATTGATGTGGTTGGCATGCGTTGCAAGTCGTTACAACTTCCGCGGCAGCCGTTACATCAGTCGTCATCGTGATGGTGGTGATGCCTCCAGTGTTCCTGGCCGTGCCTGTAATCGATGCCGTCCACATAATAGACGCGCTGCTCCACCACCGGCCGTTCGACCACGACCGGCCTTTGGTAAACAACCGGTGGCCGATACACCACCTGCGGCTGCACATAGACCGGCTGCGGCGCATAGACGACAGGTTCGCGCACCTGATCCATCACGGAACGGCAGCGCTGCACTGTCTGGTATGACACGCCGCCGGCAGACATGCGGTCGCCGACTACCGCGCCCGTCATCGCACCGACAGCGGTAGCCACCACGCGGCCATTGCCATTGCCGACCTGGTTGCCGAGCAAACCGCCCGCGATGCCGCCGATGATGGCGCCGCCCGGATCGCCGCCGGCACGTACCGGCACCTGCTCGTTCCAGCACTCCTGGCGCGGACGCTCCACGACGCGGTATTCGGTAGC
>DASVLM010000862.1:0-2370 GCA_036384875.1 Noviherbaspirillum sp. | reverse complement strand
ATCCATGCAAGGGCATACTTTGAAGCGTAAAGCCGGTACAGCAATTCTCGCGATTCTGCTGTGTGCCGTAGCGAACTTTGCTACTGCGGAGTCGATGAATGTGGCAGGCCGATCAGGCTGGAGCGGCACCGTCGGCGTCGGTCCGATGATCTTCTCGTCCTATACCGGCGGCACCGGAACCACGACCCAGATTTTTCCGCTTGTTTCGGCAAACTATAAGGAAATTCTTTATGTCGATCCGCTGCGGGCGATGCTGTACCTCGGCGGCAGTGCGGATAAAAAGATGGGCTGGGGCCTCGCAGTAGAACCTCGCTTGGGTTTCCATTCGTCGGACGGCAGCAGGCTTGCAGGCATGGCAACGCGCCGCCACAGCCTGGAAGGCGGACCAAGCTTTGATTGGGACACCGGTGTGGTCGCGATCAGCGTTTCATATTTCACTGATTTGACGCATTCGAGTGGCGGCACTTCCTCGCGCCTGTATTTTTACAAAGAGGCGGTCAATAACGAAAGATGGCAGCTAGGCGCGAACGTTGGTGTGGACCACATGAGCGCCAAGGTCACGCGATATTTCTTCGGTACGGAGCCAGGTGAAGTCACTGCAAGTCGTCTGCTTTATCAACCAGGCAGCGCGACCAATGTCGTTGCTGGTTTTGATGGTCGCTACAAATTGAATCAACGAAACTCAATTGTTTTTGGTCTGCAAGAAACGAATTTGAAGGGAAGTGCGGCGAACAGTCCGCTCGTGGAAACGACACATGCGACAGTCGGGTGGATTGGCTTGGCCTGGAACCTGTAGCGCGCTACGACTGAAGTTCAGCGCGAATACCACAATGATTGCCGTGCGATACCGGTTAAGCATCTCAATCAACCGTGGCATCGTTAATGAGGCAGAGGAAAACCAAGGAGCGGGCCCATGTTCTCTCACATAATCCTCGGTGTGTCGGACTTCGACCGCGCGCTGGCGTTCTATGAACCGCTGATGGCCGCGCTCGGAATCGAGTGTCGGTTTTGTGACCGCAGCCGGCCATGGGCCGGTTGGCAAACGCCGGGTGGACCAAGACCGCTCTTCCTCATCGGCGCGCCCTACGACGGCCAGGTTCCGTCGCCTGGCAACGGTCAAATGGTAGCCTTTCAAGCGGCCAACCGGGAAGCGGTTCGACGCGCGTATGAAATTGCGTTGGCGCATGGCGGTTCATCGGAGGGAGAGCCCGGTATGCGGCCTGAATACCACGCCTCTTACTATGGTGCGTACTTCCGTGACCCTGACGGCAACAAGCTGTGTGTTGTGTGCCATGCGGAGGACGCGCTTCAAGCCACCGCGATCTGACCCATTTATCCACCAAGTTGTCTGAAGCAGCCGATCAGAACAACGCCTGCTGCCGGCTCGTCAGTGCGGCGAAATCATCGCCAAGGAAAGGCAGGATGGCATCGGCCACCGGCTGCAGTTGGCGCGTGATGTAGTGCTCGTAATCCAGCGGCGAGCGCCGGGTTTCGAGCGGTTCCGGGCCGGCAACCGTCATCAGGTAGCGAATCCAGCCACGGTTTTGATATTGCAGCGGACGGCCCTGCCGGGCGTTGTATTCATCCGCGATGCGGGCGGCACGTACATGCGGCGGCACATTGCGCTGGTAATCCTCCAGCGGACGCCGCAGCCGCTTGCGGTAGACCAGCAGTTCATCGAAGTCGCCGCCGACGGTGCGCTCGACATAGTCGCGCACGTACTCCCGATACTCCTGTCCCTTGAAGATGCGCAGATGCAGCTCTTGCTGGAATTGCTGCGCCAGCGGAGTCCAGTCGGTGCGCACCGCTTCCAGACCCCGGAACACCAAGTCCTCGCTGCCATCCGGCTTGACGACCATGCCGGCATAGCGCTTCTTGCTGCCCTCGTCGGAGCCGCGCACCGTCGGCATCAGGAAGCGGCGGTAGTGCGTGTCGAATTCGAGTTCGAGTGCGCTGACGAGGCCGTATTCCTGCTGCAGGTGTTGTTCCCACCACTGATTGACGTGGCGCACCAGCGCGTCGCCAATCTCGATCGCTTGTTCTTCGGTGTGCGAACGTCCAAGCCAGACGAAGGTGGAGTCGGTGTCGCCATAGATCACTTCATAGCCTTGGTCTTCGATGAGCTTGCGTGTGCGTTGCATGATCTCGTGGCCGCGCAGGGTGATCGAAGACGCGAGGCGCGGATCGAAGAAGCGACAGCCGCTGGAACCGAGCACGCCGTAGAACGCATTCATGATGATTTTCAGTGCCTGCGACAGCGGCTGGTTGCCGTCGCGTTTGGCTGCTTCGCGCCCTTGCCATACTTGGTTCACGATGGCTGGTAAGCAGTGCTTGTTGCGCGAGAAGCGCGCGCCGCGAAAACCGGGTACC
>DASVLM010000861.1:0-4982 GCA_036384875.1 Noviherbaspirillum sp. | reverse complement strand
GGCGCACAGCAGCCAGGCGAGCGGGCGAAGCGAAGTTTTTCTGCGCACAGCAGCGGCAGAAACAAATGCAGAACGAATCATGTCTTTCATCTCTTGGCAGGACGTAAAAAGGAATCGGTGAGGGCGTGCGCCCGGAACGCACGCGCGTGCATGACTGCGGCGCAGCCATCCTTCCAGCGGCGGACGGGCGCTCGTTGCATCTTGCAGTGGTTCAATGAAAGCAACCTGAAGCAAGTCTGAAGAAAAATTCATGAAGTTTTCAGGATGACTTCAGGTCGGCTGCATACGCTGGCATCCATTGAAAGAGGAGACATCATGAGACTCAAGGCAATCGTTCCGGCGCTGGCCCTGTTGGCAGCCTGCACAGCCGGGCAGGCGTCGGCCGCCGAACCGGCGCAATCCGTCGCGATATCGAAGCGCATCGTGCTGCTGGTCGACGAGATCAAGGCCATTCGCAACTTCCCGCTGGTGGTGGCGGAGCGCCTCGGCTACCTGAAAGGCGGCGGCATGGATGTGACGGTAATGAACGTCCGCGACGACGTCTTCCACGACGCGCTGCTGATGGACGGGCGCATCGATGCGGTGATGGCGTATTACCACCACAACATCGTCAACCAGTCCAAGGGCGAGCGCACGCAGGCCATCGTCACCCTGGGCGTGACACCGGGCGCGAAGGTGTTGGTAGCGAACCAGGTGAAGGACAAGTACCGGACGAACGCCGACCTCAAGGGCAGCAGGATCATCGCCGGCGGTGCCGGTTCCTCGAAGACCACCGTGTCGAACTACCTGGTGATGGCAGGCGGCTACTCGCTTGCCGATTACACGCGCCTGGGCACCGAGGGCAAGGAAAAGAATGCCGCGGCGTTGAAGAGCGGCGCGGCCGACCTGATCGTCGCGCCCACGCCCGATTATGAATACTACGAGGCGCAAGGCGTGGCGACGACTTTCGCCGATCTCACGACGGCAGAGGGCACGCGCAAGAGTGTCGGCGCGCTGTTCCCGTCGAGCACCATCTTCATGGCGAGCGAGCGCATCAAGGCGCATCCGGAAATGGCGCAGCATCTCGCCGATGCAATGGTGCGCGCGCTGCGCTTCATCAACACGCATACGGCGGAAGAGATTGCCGACATCATTCCGCCGGAAATCTGCGGCAAGGATCGCGCGGCTTACCTCAAGCTGCTGAAGCAGGAGTTGCCGATGTTCGCCAGCGACGGCCGCATGCCGCAAGACGGCGCCGAGAAGGAATGGCGCGTGCTGGCGGAATTCAACCCGAAGTTCAAGGCAGTGAAAGTCGGCGACACGTATACCAACCGCTTCGTCGACGCCGCGCTGCAGAAGTATCGCTGATCAATACCATCCGAAAGGAAGCCCATGTTCATTGCATCTAACTCCACCTTGCGCCGCTCGCTGCAGGCGGCATTCGCCTTCGCCGCCGGCATCGCGCTGGCCGGCGCCGCGCACGCCGGCAGCTATCGCCTTGAAAACGCCGTCACCATCCCGAGCAGCGACACCGGCTGGGACTACAACGCGCTCGATGCAGAACGCGGCCTGATGTTCATCGCCCATCGCAAGGACGGCCTGCATGTGTACGACACGAAGGCAGGCAAGGTCGTCAAGACCATGGAAGAGTCGCAAGACACCAATACCGCCGCGCTCGCGCCGGAATTCGACATCGGCATCGCCGGCACCACCGACGGCCATGTGGTCGTGTTCCAGCCGTCGACGCTGAAGACGCTGTCGCGCTACAAGAGCGACACCGACGGCTTCGACGGCGCCACCTTCGACACAGTCAGCAAGCGCTTCGCGATGGTCGGCGAAACCGACGAGGAAAAGGGCGTGACGCCGGTGCTCTTCTTCGACGGCAAGAGCGGCAAGCAGCTCGGCTCGACGCTGGTGGCGAGCAGGAAGGTCGATGCGCCGCGCCCGGACGATGCCGGCGGCATCTTCCTGCCGCTGCGCGACAAGGGCAGCGTGGTGAAGATCGATATGAGGGCGATGAAGGTTGCGGCGACCTATCCGCTGCGCGATTGCCTGATGCCGGCCGCGCTGGAAATGGATAACGCGCACAAGCGCATCTTCGTCGGCTGCCGCGGCAAGGGCAGCACCGGGCCGGCACTCACGGTGCTCGATTCCGGCAGCGGCAGGCAGATTGCGAGGCTACCCATCGGCCGTGGTGTGGATGAGGTCATGTACGACCCGCAGGCGAAAAGCATCGTGACTGCCAACGGCGAGGACGGCAGCATGACGGTGATCGCACAGAAGTCGGCGGACGAGTACAGCGTGTCGGAAACGGTCGGCACCCGCCCGATGGCGCGCACCGGCGTGCTGGATGAGAAAACCGGGAAGATCTACCTGGTGAATGCCGCGTACGTCGACAAGTATGAAGGCGGCAAGAAGGTGAAGACGAGCTTCGTGCCGGACAGCTTCAGCATCCTGACGTATTCCAGGTGAGGAAGAGCTTTACGTCTCCGCCCGCATCTGTTTGATCCAGGTCATTTGCACGGCGATGCCAACTGCGTAGGCTTGGAACAGGACGATCGAATGGAGGTGTGCGATGAAAAGATTGATGACGGCAACGGCAATGACGCTGCTGTGTGGTATCGCGTTTGCACAGGGACCGGCGGCGCCGGGGCCGAATTCATCCTCGCCGCAAGGCCCCGGCGCTTGCGCCCAGGGTGGGCCCGGTTGCGGCATGCGCTTCAACAGTCGCAACACGCCGGGCTGGTCGATGATGACGCAGCAGGAGCGTCAGGAACACCACGACAAGATGATGAGCGCCAAGACGCCGGAAGAATGCAAGGCGTACTACGACGAGCACATGAAATTGATGCAGCAGCGCGCAAAGGAAAAAGGGCTGGCCTTCCGGCCGGGGCGCGGCAATGCATGCGACATGATGCAGCGGCGCGGATTCTGGTCGAAGTAGGAAGAAGGCAGGGTGAGGAAAGCAGGGCGGGCCGCGACGCCGTCCTGCCAGCCCCGCCGGCGGGATTTCAGTGCGCTTCCTGGATTTCCTTCACCTCGCTGACCGGATCTTTGCGCGGCGCGCTCGTCTGCTTCGACAGCTTCCGCTGCAGGCTTTCCTGCATGCGGCGCAGCACCCGCAGCCTGGAGTGGCCGGTGTAATCATCGACCAGCTTCACCTTTGTCGTTTCCTCAAGCGCGGCGATTTCCGCGCACACCCGTTTCAGTCTCCACTCGTAGAACCACTTCATCGTATCGTCCTGTTGTCGCCAAAAAATACTGCTCAGCTAACAGACCTGCGGGACGGTCGCTTGGTTCCCAGCGGAAATACAAATTGCGGTTTCTACGACTGCTTTGATTGCAACAAATTGCTACGCCGACATGCGAGGGTGGTGCGCCACTGCATCAGTGCCGCAGTTCCTTAATTGCTCAATGCCTCGTCGCGCCTGCATCGTCTTCCAGGAACAGGCGGTAGCGGCCTTCGGCGTCCGGTCCGGCGAATCCCTTCGCCGTGTATTGCCGGTGATCCAGCTCGAACGGTTCACCCGGCGGCGGCATGTGCGACAGCTTGCGCACGCCGAGCATGGTTTCCTTGCCGTCCGGCTGGCGGTAGATGACTTCGACGTCCATGTCCTGGCTCCATGATGAGGATTGATTTCAGATAGAGCCCGGACGCGCATGGCGGTTCAATGCGGTGCACGTTGCACCCCGCGAACTTCAATCCGCCGGCGGCGTCTTATGCCATGCAGCCTACACAATTCCACGTTCAGCCAGCCGACGCGCTACGATGAAAATAGCCCAGGTGTCACCGATCTTCGAGAGCGTTCCACCCAAGGGCTACGGCGGCACCGAGCGGGTGATTGCCTATCTCACCGATGCCTTGGTGCGGCTCGGGCATGAAGTCACGCTGTTTGCCAGCGGCGATTCTTCCACGCTGGCAAGACTGGTGTCGGCAACGCCGGTGAGCATCCGACCCTCGCCTAAAGACTGGTCATGGATGGCATGGCATGCAATCCAGATGGACCTCGTGGCGCAAGCCGCGCACGAATTCGATGTCATCCATTTCCATACCGATTACCAGCATTTCCCGCTGGCCAGGCAATTGCACATGCCGCACCTGACGACCATGCACGGCAGGCAGGACCTGTCCTGGCTGGCACCGCTCTACGCACATTTTTCCGATATGCCGCTGGTATCGATTTCCAACAGCCAGCGCGCGCCGATGTCGCAGGCCAACTGGATCGGCACCGTGCACCACGGCTTGCCGCCGGACCTGTATGGCGGCAACGATACGCCCGACGACTATCTGTTGTTCGTCGGCAGGATCTCGCCGGAAAAGCGCATCGACCGTGCCATTGAGATCGCGCGACGCTGCGGCAGGCCATTGCGCATTGCCGCCAAGATCGACGAGATGGATGAAGCCTATTTCAACGACAAGATCCGCCCGCTGTTCGACCTGCCTTTCGTCGAATACGTCGGCGAAGTCGGCGAAGAGCAGAAGCGGGTGCTGCTGGAAAATGCGACCGCCCTGCTGTTTCCCATTGATTGGCCCGAACCCTTCGGGCTGGTGATGATCGAAGCCTTTGCCAGCGGCACGCCGGTGATTGCCTGGCGCAACGGCGCGATCCCGGAAATCGTCGAGCACGGCGTCACCGGCTTCATCGTCGACAGCGTGGATGAAGCGGTGGACGCCGCGAAGCGCATCGGCGAGATCGACAGGCGCGCCTGCCGCGCCGTTTTCGAACGGCGCTTCACCGCGTCCGCCATGGCATCCGGCTACCTGCGGCTGTACGACAAGGTGCTGTCTGATCCCTCTCACTCTTCCTGACGGGAGCGCAATCATGGTCGAGAAGATCCGGCTCGGCGAGCAGTGGTACATTTTGGCGACGGCATCGCCTGCCGACGAGCGGCGCCGCGTGCTCAAGCACAACGAAACCTTCGCGCTGTTCGACCGCTTCGGCGATATCCAGTCGATCGGCCTCGGCGAGGAAGGGCTGTATCACGACGACACTTGCTTCCTC
>DASVLM010000860.1:0-1769 GCA_036384875.1 Noviherbaspirillum sp. | reverse complement strand
GGATCGCCGGTCCCGGCGATACCAGCCTGACGCGCGTGCTTCCCACCTTCTCGCTCGACAGCGGGCTGGTGTTCGAGCGAGACGCATCGTTCTTCGGTGCGCCGATGATCCAGACGCTGGAGCCGCGCCTGTTCTATGTCTACACGCCGTACAAGGACCAGAGCAATTACCCGCTGTTCGACACGGCGGAGGCGGATTTGAGCTTCGCGCAACTGTTCTCGGAAAACCGCTTCATCGGCAGCGACCGCATCAGCGATGCCAATCAAGTCACGGCTGCATTGGTGTCGCGTTATATTGAAAACAACGGCGCGGAACGCATCCGCCTCGCGCTCGGCCAGCGCTTCTATTTCAGCGACCAGCGTGTGACGCTCGGCACCGCGCCGATCGAAAACCGCTCCGACTTGCTGGTGTCCGCCTCCGGCCGGGTGACGCAGGCGCTTGCGGTGGAAGGCAACGTCCAGTACAGCCAGAGCCAGCATTCGATGAGCCGCGCCAATTACGGCGTTCACTGGACGCCGGCGCCGCGCAAGGTGTTGAACCTGCAATATCGCCGCGACAAGCTCAACGCCCTTGAACAGGTCGACACCTCGGCGCAATGGCCGATTGCGCAGCGCTGGTACGGCGTGGGCCGTGTAAACTACTCGCTGCCGGACCGCAAGGTGGCCGAGGGACTGGCCGGACTTGAATACAAGGCAGACTGCTGGGTATTCCGCATCGTCGGCCAGCGCATCCCGACGGCGACCGGCAAGGCCACTTCTGCGCTATTCTTCCAGCTCGAACTGAACGGGCTGACCAAACTCGGCTCCAATCCGCTCGACGCCTTGAAAACCAGCATCCCGGGTTATCTGAAGGTGAATGAACCTGGCATTTCCAGCAATCCTTGACCACGTGCGACACATGACTACTCCGAACACCAAGCGAACCAAGACATTTGCGGGCGCCTTCGCGCTCGCCGCCGCCCTGCTGTGCGGCTTCGCGAATGACGCCGCCGCGGAGGCAGCGCCTCAAGTCGTGCTCGCCGACTCCATCGTCGCCGTCGTCAACAACGATGTCATCACGCGCCAGGAACTGCTCGAGCGCGAACAGCTGGTGGAGCGCCGCTTGCGCAACCAGGGTATCCAGCTGCCGCCGCAGCAGGAATTCCAGCGCCAGGTGCTGGAGCGCATGATCGTCGATCTCGCACAAATCCAGCTTGCCAAGGATTACGGCATTCGCGTCGACGACGCCACGCTGGACCGCGCCATCGCCCGCATCGCCGAGCAGAACAAGATGACGCTGCCGCAGTTCCGCGAGCAGCTCGAAAAGGAAGGCACGCCTTTCAAGCGCTTCCGTGAAGAGATCCGCGATGAAATCGTGATGCAGCGCCTGCGTGAGCGCGAAGTCGACAACAAGATCCAGGTATCCGAATCCGAAGTCGACAATTACCTTGCCGCGCAGGCTGGTGCAGCGCAGTCGCAGCACGAATACAACGTAGCGCACATCCTGATTCGAATTCCGGAAAACGCGACCGCCGAGCAGATTGCCGACCGTCGCCATCGCGCGGAAGCGGTGCTGAAGCAACTGCAGTCCGGCGGCGATTTTGCCAAGCTGGCCGCCACCTATTCCGATGCTACCGATGCGCTGTCCGGCGGCGACCTCGGCTGGCGCAACGAAGACCGCTTGCCGCAGCTTTTCCTCGACACGGTCACTCACATGAACCAGGGCGACGTGTCGCCGCTCCTGAAGAGCGCCAACGGATTCCACATCCTCAAGCTGAACGGCAAGCGTAC
>DASVLM010000859.1:0-3070 GCA_036384875.1 Noviherbaspirillum sp. | reverse complement strand
AGCGGGTGGCTAATTCGGCAAAGGGAACCGTTCTTGGGGAGGCGTCGTCGGACTCGACCAGCAAGATGTGGCCGGCGTCGGCTTGCAGGATCAGTGCGGGAACGGCCGTATCGACGATGCCGTCGACGACATGCTCTTCCTGACCTGGCGATGCATGTGCTTCCTCGGAAGTTGCCTTGGGATGGAGCCACGCGACCAGCGGAAAGGATTCCTTGTGCAGCTTCCCGGGAGCTACCTTGCGTGGTGTGGCAACAAAGCCGAATGCGCCTGCTGCGCGCTGCAATGATTCCGTCGTATGCGGCGCCGCCAATTGCTGGCGCGCCAGCTTGATGGAAAACGGCTTCCGAGGAAAGGCGCAAAGACCCTGCAGCGCCCAGAAAAAGGCGCTCTCCTCTACTTTTTTATTGTTCATTTCCCTGCCGGCTTCGTTTTTTCGGAAGCGCGATTTTTTAAATCCGGATTCTTTCCGGAAGGCAAACGATACTTTGTGAATTTTTGTAAAGCAATACCTGATTTATGGGAGGCAGGAAATCAGAAAATGCAGCACGTACGTTCGTGACATAACCGAGTCACGGTACGAGGTATACGACTGACGATCGTCAGCATCTACTTGGAATGCGAGCAATCTTGATGGGGTTGTTGAGCCACCCTGCTCATTCTCTCGCGACTACGATTACATCGTGCTATCGTCGGGCGGGAAGTAATCAGCCCAGCAGCGATAGGAAGGTTTGCTGCGAAGCGCAGGCCGAATCGATCGCGAGATCGGATACACCGGTGTGCAGCATGTTTTCGAGGACGGCGTTGCTTTGCGCTTCGAAGCGTGCACGCAGGGCCTGCTTGTCGGGATGAGTCGCAAACATCGACAGCAAGGCGGTCTACATCGGTGCAATCTGAGCGACGACGATGGAATTGTCCCACTGGCTTTCCGACATGGCGGGTCCTGGATAAGCGTGCAGTATTTACACCGGGATAGCATATCTTCTTTGCCGCTGCAGGCAACTCCTGACGCACAAAAAGGACGGCATCCGAAGATGCCGTCCAAAAGCGCGGCTACGCCGCTCGGAGATGATGTGCTCAGATTTCCCGGCGCTTCATTGCGCCTGCGATGTATTCCGCCTGACGGATCGCGAGGGCAACGATGGTCAGCGTCGGGTTGCAGGCGCCGCTGGAAGTGAACTGGCTGCCGTCGGACACGAACAGGTTCTTCACGTCGTGCGCCTGGCCCCACTGGTTGACGACGCCGTCGCTTGCCTTCGCGCTCATGCGGTTGGTGCCCATGTTGTGGCTGGCGGGATACGGCGGCATGTCGATCACGCGCTTTGCACCGACCGCTTCCGACAACGCGCGCCATTGCTTCAGGCCGTGTGCGGCCAATGCATTGTCGTTAGCACTGTAGGTCTTGCTCACCACCGGCACCGGCAGGCCGTACTGGTCGCGCTCGGTCGGATGTAGCGTGATGCGGTTGTCCTCGCGCGCCTGGTCTTCGCCGCACACCCACACGCAGGTCATGTGGTCGTACATTTCGAGCGCGGAGGTGAGGTCTCGTCCCCAGCCGCCCGGCTTCAGGAAGGCCGCCATGAAAGGCAGGCCGAGCGAGAGGCCTTCGAGGTAGTAGCCGCCGACGAAACCGCGCGACGGGTCATTCCTCGCTTCATCTGCCACCACGGCGGCGATCGCCGTGCCGCGATACATGTACACCGGCTTTTCATAGATGGAGGCAGCGGCAGCGGTGGAATGGTTCATGTAGTTGCGGCCGACCTGCCCCGAGGAATTGGCGAGGCCGTCGGGGAACATGCTGGAAGCCGAGTTGAGCAGCAGTCGCGGCGACTCGATGGAGTTGCCGGCGACGCACACGATGCGCGCCTTCTGGAAATGCTGCTTGCCATTCTTGTCGGCATACAGCACGCCGGTGACCTTGCCCTTTGCATCGTGCTCGATCTTGAGCGCCATCGATTCCGGGCGCAGCTCGACACGACCGGTTGCAATCGCCTTCGGGATCTCGGTATAGAGCGTCGACCACTTCGCGCCGATCTTGCAGCCCTGCATGCAGAAGCCGATCTGCATGCAGCCGGGACGGCTGTCGTAGGGTTTCGAATTGATCGCCGTCGATCGCACGATGTTCTTGTAACCGACCTTGCGCGCGCCTGCCGCAATCACCTTGTAGTGATTGTTCTCCGGCAGCAGCGGCAAGCCGCTGGCCTTGGTGCCGGCCACGCCCATCTTCTTTTCCGCCAGATCGTAGTACGGCGCGATCTCGTCATAGCTCACCGGCCAGTCGAGGATGTTGGCGCCGGGCTGGTGGCCGTAGGTGGTTCGCGTCTTGAACTCGTGCGGCTGGAAGCGCAGCGCAAGGCCTGCCCAGTGCACCGACGAACCGCCCACGCCCTTCACGATCCACGCCGGCAGGTTCGGATACGTCTTGGTGTGATGCCAGCCACCGGCGGAGATCCGCTTGTCCAGCCACGAAATCTTGTTGAACATTCCCCATTCGTCGTTTTCGATATCGGCCAGCGTGTAATGCTTGCCGGCTTCGAGACTCACGACCTTCACGCCGCGCTGCGCCAGCTCGTTGGCAAGCGTGCCGCCGCCAGCGCCGGTGCCGATGATGACGACGACCTCGTCGTCGTTCAGACTGTATTTGACAGACATTCTTTGCTCTCCTCGTGATTGACGGGCCGGCCTTTCAGAGCCAGTCGATATCGTTGAAACCGCGGTTGATGTAGCCGCCCTTTTCCCACGACGAGCCTTCGTAGCCGAAGAAGGAGTAGACCGCCTTGTTGTCGTACAGCCCGGTGACCAGGCCGCCCTTGACCTTCTGGAAGAACGGCGTGTTCTCGATGGCCTTCAGCACCTCGACGCGCTTTTCTTCTTCCGGAATGGCGGCATAGGCCTTGCCGTGCATTTTCTTTGCCGTGGCATTGAGGTTGGCGAGGCCGTCGACGAACAGCTTCCTGGTGGCGGCATCTTTTGCCGCCGCATCTTCGTAGGGCTGGATCGCCTGCATGTAGTACTTCTCCGCGAGCTTGTCGTGCGGGAAGATGTCGCGCGCCATGCGCAGCAGGTCCTTCGC
>DASVLM010000858.1:0-1986 GCA_036384875.1 Noviherbaspirillum sp. | reverse complement strand
ACCGCGCTGCCGATCATCGAAACCCAGGCCGGCGACGTGTCTGCATTCGTGCCGACCAACGTGATTTCGATTACCGACGGCCAGATCTTCCTGGAGATCTCGCTGTTCAACTCCGGTATCCGTCCCGCGATCAACGCCGGTATTTCGGTGTCCCGCGTCGGTGGCGCTGCTCAGACCAAGGTTATCAAGGGCCTGTCCGGCGGTATCCGTACCGACCTGGCGCAGTACCGTGAACTGGCTGCGTTCGCGCAGTTCGCTTCCGACCTCGACGAAGCCACCCGCAAGCAGCTCGACCGCGGTGCACGCGTGACCGAACTGCTGAAGCAGCCGCAGTACTCGCCGCTGCCGATTTCGCTGATGGCCGTGTCGCTGTTCGCCGTGAACAAGGGCTACTTCGACGATCTGGACGTGAAGCGCGTGCTGGCATTCGAATCCGGCCTGCACAACTTCATGAAGACCAGCCACGCCGCTCTGCTGCAGAAGATCGAAGACACGAAGGCACTCGACAAGGATGGCGAAGCAGAACTCGCCGCCGCGATCACCGCCTTCAAGAAAACCTTCTGATCACTGGAGCTAAAGGAGTAATTACTCATGGCTGCAGGCAAAGAGATACGCGGCAAGATCAAGAGCGTAGAGAATACGAAGAAGATCACCAAGGCGATGGAAATGGTCGCCGCATCCAAAATGCGCAAGGCGCAGGACCGGATGCGTCACGCCCGCCCCTACAGTGACAAGGTTCGTAATGTCGCCGCTCACTTGGCGCAGGCCAACCCGGAGTACACGCACCCGTTCCTGGTCAAGCAGGATGCAGCAAAGCGCGTGGGCATCATCGTCGTCACGACCGACAAGGGTCTGTGCGGCGGCATGAACACCAACGTGCTGCGCCTGGTAACCAACAAGGTGCGCGAACTCGAAGGTCAAGGCATCAAGGCTGAAGCAGTCGCCATCGGCAACAAGGGTCTTGGTTTCCTCCACCGCATTGGCGCCAAGGTGGTGTCGCAGGCTGTCCAGCTTGGCGACACGCCTCACCTGGACAAGCTGATCGGCCCCGTCAAGGTGCTGCTCGACGCTTACCAGGAAGGCAAGCTGGATGCGGTCTACCTGTTCTACACCAAGTTCATCAACACGATGAAGCAGGAGCCGATGATGGATCAGCTCCTGCCGCTGCCCAAGCTGGAAGCGGATAAAGGCTCCCACTCGTGGGATTACCTCTACGAGCCGGACGCACAGACTGTCATCGATGAACTGCTGGTGCGTTATGTCGAAGCGCTGATTTACCAGGCTGTCGCAGAAAACATGGCGTCCGAGCAATCGGCGCGCATGGTCGCGATGAAGGCCGCTTCCGACAACGCAGGTAACGTGATCAGTGAACTGAAGCTGGTCTACAACAAGACCCGCCAGGCTGCGATCACGAAGGAACTGTCCGAGATCGTCGCCGGTGCGGCAGCGGTTTAACTGAAAAGAATTTAACTATATTGAAGGAACGAAAATGGCTGAAGGCAAAATCGTTCAGTGTATCGGCGCCGTCGTGGACGTGGAGTTTCCGCGCAATGCGATGCCCAAGGTGTACGACGCGCTGAAAATGGAAGGCTCCGAGCTGACCCTCGAAGTGCAGCAGCAGCTTGGCGACGGCATCGTCCGTACCATTGCGCTGGGTTCTTCCGAAGGTCTGCGCCGCGGCATGATGATCAAGAGCACCGGCGCACCGATTTCCGTGCCGGTCGGTCCGGCAACCCTGGGCCGCATCATGGACGTGCTGGGCAACCCGATTGACGAGCGTGGTCCGGTGAACGCCGCGACGACCGCTTCGATCCACCGCAAGGCTCCCGCATACGACGAACTGTCGCCGTCGCAGGAACTGCTGGAAACCGGCATCAAGGTTATTGACCTGGTGTGCCCGTTCGCCAAGGGCGGCAAGGTCGGTCTGTTCGGCGGTGCAGGTGTGGGCAAGACCGTGAACATGATGGAACTGATCAACAACATCGC
>DASVLM010000857.1:0-2558 GCA_036384875.1 Noviherbaspirillum sp. | reverse complement strand
ATATCGAGCAGCGTGCGGATGTCGGGCTGGATTTCGCCGACCACGCCGGCGGCAAGCAGGTCGAGCGCGCCGTGGATCGCGGTCAGCGGCGTGCGCAGTTCGTGCGAGACGGTCGAGATGAATTCGCTCTTCATGCTCTCGATCTTCTTGCGCTCGGTGAGATCGTAGGCAACGCCGAGGAAGCCGGTCAGTTCCTGCCTGTCGTTGCGCAGGCCGGTCACGGACAGCATCACCGGAATGCGCGAACCGTCCTTGCGCACGTAGGTCCATTCATGTTCGTCGGCCACGCCGCTGCGCGCGCGCGCCACGAAGACTTCGAAGCCGGGCGCAATTGCGCGCCCGAGTTCGTGCGACAGCACGGCGGCACGTTCCGCGACTTCGCTTCGATCATGGAGGATCTCCGGCGTGCGACGCCCGACCATCTCGGCCGCTGAATATCCCAGCATCTTTTGGGCACCGACGTTGAACACCTGGATGACACCGTCGACGTCGGTGGAAATGATGGAGAAGTTCGCACTGTTGAGAATGGCGTTCTGCAGGCTGGTGGTCGCTTCCAGCTGCTGGTTGAGGTTGTGCATGTCCTCTTCATTCAGCTTGTTCTGCGTGATGTCGGTGGCAACGCCGCAGATGCCGTAGATTTCGCCCTTTTCGTTGCGCAGCGGCGCGCGTTCCAGGAGGTGGGTGATTCTTGCGCCGTCGCGCTCAGTGGTGATTTCCATGCGCCGCAAGCGCTCGTCGCCGTGCGATTGGGCGGCAATATCCTGCGCATGGAGTTCGTCGTCGTCCAGGGTGCGGCTGATGACCTTCTGGTTGTCCCGGCGGAAAATGCGTTCGTATTGCTTGTTGACATACAGGAAGCGCCCGCCGGTGTCGCGCACATAGATGCACGACGGGATGCTGTCCATCACCGCCTGCAGCAGGGTGGCGTTCTCGCGCAGCTTGCCCTGGCTTTCGAGCAACTCCTGGGTGCGCTGCTTTACCAGCGCATCGACGCGGTAAGCCTGGGCGCTGGTAATCAGCAGGTACATGCCGAGCAGGCTGGTGAAGAACAGGCCACCCACCAGCATCCACCAGGCGGACCATGAGCGATGGTTGTCCCAGTAGGCGGCAGATGGCTGGGCGATGAAGTTGTATTGCCTTTCGCCGAACAGCAACCGGGCTTGCTGCGAGACGCCGAATCTGGACGTTTCGAGCGATTCCAGCGTGTCATAAATGACGCCGGATTTTCCCGGCGCTGTGGCGTCGAACAGGCGGAAGCGGATCTGCTCCAGTTCTGCCTTGGGGAATACCTGCTTGATCAAATCGTCGATCCGCACCACGCTCAATACGACGCCGCGAAACGCCTTGCGCCGTTGTTCGACGGTGTCCAGCCTGGCCCCTTTTTCATAGACCGCCATGACGAGCAGTTCGCCCGCGCTGCTCAGGCCCGGCGTGGTCTGCACCAGGTCGAGCGGTTCGCTTGCCACGGTCAACCCGGTATCGCGGGCCTTTTCCAATGCCTTGCGCCGCGATGCCGACGAGCCGAGATCGAATCCGATCGCACGCAGGTTGGGCTGCCTCGGTTCGACATAGAACACCGGGAAATAGTCGTCGCGCCGGGCAGCAGGCACCATGGTGCCGTCCGCTGTGCTTTCCTTGATGGCGAATTCCGCGTGCCCATCCCTGCGCGCCGCCGCCTCGAAACTGCTCCTCTCGCTATCGGGAACGCGCGGTATCCATTCCAGTGCTTGCAGCGTCGGGTAACGCGCCTGCGCGGAAGAGACGAAGATGCGGAAGTCTTCCGGCGAAACATGGTCGGAGCTGGCGAAGAGGCGTTCCATGATCTTCACCATTTCGGAATGGAAGTTCAGCCGGGTTTGCAGCGAACGCGCCACATTGGCGGCTTCCTCGCGGAACTCGCGCTGCAACCGTGCCTGCTCCATGTCGCGCACGAAGATGAAGGCGGTGACGACGACGAACAGCGACACCAGCAACGGTATGCCGACATTGAATCGGCGCGAGCGCCAGATGCTGCGCGGCTCGCCGAACGCGATGAGAAGCAGCGGCGTGATCACCAGCACGCCGAGCGTGTCGCCCACCCACCAAGTGGCCCAGTTGCTCAGGAAATTCGCCGTGCTGACGATACCGGCGTGGAGCAGTGTACCGGTGCCGATGGAGGCGTTCACCAGCGATGCGACCGGGCCGCCCAGCACGAGGAACCGGAGGATGTGCCATTCACGGCTGAGCGAAGAGGGATAGCCGACGAAGCGGCGTACCAGCCATACGCCGCACAAGGCCTGCAGTGTCGCACCCATGCCCAGCATGGCGGGCACGAGCATGTCCGCCGCGGCGATGTGCCCGCTGGTTTCCCAGCCGATCCAGAGATTGAGAACAAAGGAGCCGAGCGCCACGCCGGGGGCGAGCGCATAGCCGCCGGCGAGGACGATGCCGAGTGCAATGCCGGCCGGCGGATACAGCGCCATGGCATAGCCGGGCGGCACGGCAAGCAGCATCGCCATGCGGCCTGTCAGCGCGTAGGCTGCCGCCAGCAGCAGGAGGTTGCGGCAGGTGTTCCAGTT
>DASVLM010000856.1:0-10479 GCA_036384875.1 Noviherbaspirillum sp. | reverse complement strand
ATGACAACTTGAGGAACTACACAGGATTCGAGATGTTCAACGTCAATCACTATGACGTGTTCCGCAATCCAGTTCAGGCAAAGGAACTGCTGATCGAGGCGCTGGAAGTACAGAAGCTGGACTTCAGCACCGTATTCGATGGCGAGAAGGACGGGCGCGTGGTGAAGATCATGCCTGTGAACCGCATCGCCACGCGCGCCGACCTGAACGAGTTGATCGCAGGCTTCGACTACAAAGCGTGGGAGCGCAGGCAGAACGAAAGCCCGAACCGCCCGGTCGAGAGGATCACCCTCGTCTGTATGGGCCACGAACCCACCTTGCGGGCGGAACTGGAACTTGCCGCCAAGCCCTTTAAAATCGACGTCGAGGTGGTGGATATTCTGCGCGACAAAGCCGATCTGGAGTTCAAACGCGACTCGCAGGCCAAGGTGTCGATCAAGAAGGGAGAGTTGGTCATCGAGAAGTTCTACCCGATGAACCTGCTGCAGAAGCTCTCGTTGCAGAAGGAATCGGTCGAGGAGTGGAAGGAGCTTGTCGAGTCTGTGCTGATCGACTGGAACTACGACGGCGCGGTGCTCCAGCCGACGGTGGTGGATATCCCGGGCAAGAACGAAATGGTCAAGGGCGCGTACAAGGTGCCGGGCGACGCGAGCACTATCCGCGTGAAGATCACCGACCTGTTGTCGGAGTCTTGGGAAGGGAGCGTGAGCCATGGTGACTAAACGCACAGCGGTAAAGGCTAAAGCAGCCAGCACCTCCGGCGCATCGTTGGACTTCGCTTTCTTCCGCTTCCTGTGGCAATTCTACAAGGATAACCGGGGCGCGATCCGCCAGAATTACAAGGAGCTGACCCGGAAGTTCCTCGACTTCAACAATCCTGAAAAGAACCCAAAAGCCTTTCTGCGCCAACCGCAGTTCGAGGCACTTGAAACCTACGTCTTCCTCAAGGAGTTCCTGGGCAACGCCAAGGTCGAGGAAATCTTCAAGGCGTGGTACGAGCGCAGCGGAAAATTCGAGGGACGCAAGTTCGGTTCCTTCTTCGGAACTGCCGGGCAGGAGATGTTCTCCTTCGGCGAGTCCGACGAGCTGGAACTGAGTTCGTACAAGCTGTTGTTCGAGAGGATGCGCAAGAACTCGCGCGTCTACCCGAACTATATCTTCGCGCTGACGATGGGTACGGGCAAAACCATCCTGATGGCGACCTGCATCTTCTACGAGTTCCTGCTGGGCAACAAATTCGAGAAGGACGCGCGCTACTGCCACAACGCGCTGGTGTTCGCGCCCGACAAGACGGTTCTGCAATCGCTCAAGGAGATCGAGGCGTTTGACCTCACCCGTGTGGTGCCGCCAGAATACGTCAACTTCCTGACCACGCACCTGCGCTTCCACTACCTCGAAGAAGCAGGCACCTCGCTGGACACGTTGGATCGCTCTCGCTTCAACATCATCGTCTCGAACACACAGAAAATCATCCTCAAGCGCCAGCACAAGGAAAAAACCTCCGTCGACAAGCTATTCGGCGCAACCGGCGAAACTCTCGCCTCCACCGGCGTCTATGCCGATGCCGCCGACCTTTACAACTTCGACCAGCCGGAGGAAGAAGGTGAGCTGACCACCAACCAGCGCTTCGAGAAACTGCGTCGCCTGGAGCAGTTGGGCATCTTCGTTGACGAGGCTCACCACGCCTTCGGCAAGGATTTGGCCAAGGACATGGGCGTAGGGGCCAAGGAAACGGACACCAGCCTGCGCACCACCATTGATGTCCTGGCCGCCAGCCTGAGCGCGGCAGGCACGCGGGTGGTGGCCTGCTACAACTACACCGGCACGCCATACGTGGGGCGCGAGGTATTGCCCGAGGTGGTCTACGCCTACGGCCTGAAGGAGGCCATCGACAAGGGCTTCCTCAAAAAGGTGACGCTGCACGGTTACGCCAACACCCGGACCGACGAGTTTGTCGATATCGCTATCGAAAACTTCTTGAAGGAATCAGGGCATCTGCGCCCGGAAGGGTTGCTCCCCAAGCTTGCCTTCTTTGCAGCGACCATCAACGAATTGACTGGCGAACTGCGGCCTGCAGTGGAGCGTGCTTTGCTCAAGCACGGAATCCCCACCTCGCGCATCCTGGTCAACGTGGGTGACGACAAGCTCACCACCAACGATGACATCCGCGAGTTCAACCGCCTCGACACCGAAGGGTCGGAAAAACAATTCATCCTGCTAGTCAACAAAGGTCGAGAAGGCTGGAACTGCCGCTCGCTGTTCGGCGTGGGCCTGTTCCGCGAGCCCAAGTCTAAAGTGTTCGTGCTGCAGGCCACGATGCGCTGCCTGCGCGCAATCGGACAGGCCCAGCACACTGGCCACGTTTTCCTTTCTGACGACAACCTCAACACACTGAACGACGAGCTTCAGCAGAACTTCCGCATCAGTGCCGAAGAGCTGCAAAAGACCGGCAAGGACAAAGAGCGCGTGGAGGTACGCGTCGTTGAGCCGCCGGTGAAGATCAAGCTGGTTCGCGTGCGCAAGCAGTACCAGATGCGCGAGAAGCCGTTGGTGGCCGGTCAACAGTTGATGCCTGAGCGAGCAGATACGCAGAAGTGGGGCGAACTGGTCGAGAAGTACCGCCTGATCGAAACCCAACAGGACGGCTTGACTGCCGCTGATGCGGCGCGTGCTTCCGGTAGCCGTACATTCGACCTGACCTCGCGTCGGGAAAAGCGAACCTTCTCACAACTGTCGCTGGTGGCCGAGGTATCCCGCTATCTGAACCGAAGCCCTCTGGAGATTGAGGAGCTTTTGGAAGCGACGACAGAAGGCGCAGAAGAACTGGTTGCCATCACAAACGAGTTCAACGAGCTGATGTACGACGAGATCATCCCGCGCCTGTTCCGTCAGCTGTACGACCTCGACGAGTCGCAGCAAACCGAGGAGCACGAGGTCGATCTGATCAAGCTACCCCCGAACGGCTACTACGAGGTGTCTGCGGCGAAGGACAAAATCGTCCGGATGCACGACGCGCAAATCAAGGACGAGGAGCGCGTGAAGAGCTTCCACCTCGACACCTACTGCTTCGACTCTGGCTCCGAGAGTTGGCTATTCTGGGATTTGCTTCGCGAACAGCGTGTGAAGAAGATCTACTTCACAGGGATGCTGACCCACGGCCAGTCCGACTTCTTCATCCAGTACATCGATCCCGATTCGCGTACTGTGCGCAGCTACTACCCCGATTTCATCTTCCAGCGCGAAGAACCCGATGGCAGCTTGAAGTACGTGATCGTCGAGGTAAAGGCCGACGACCAAATCGAAGATGCTGTAGTGCAGGCCAAGAAGGACTTCGCTCAGCAAATAGCGGTAGCCAGTGGGATGGAGTACCGCATCCTCAAGTCATCCGATGCAGACAAGCGGCATTTCCGCGTGCTGCTGTAAGGGCCCGGAAAGTAAGCGAGGGGTAACTATGGCATCGGGAGGGATTCCGCCGAGGGAGATGATATGAAATATATTGCGTTCGCGGCATTCGCAGCCTTGTCGATTTCGAATTTCGCAATGGCGGACACAGTAAAATGGACGTCGGAATGTGAATTTCTCAAAGCGGACAAACGCCTTGATCCGATTAGAGACAAAATTCCAGTGTCCCTTGGTGATGAACCAACGCCGACCATGTTGGAAAACACCATGAAACCGACACGAGCAGAGCAACGTGCTTTACAAGCTTGGTCCCAGGACAACAAAAGTTGCATCGAAGCCGAGTTCAAGGGACTGGTGAAACAAGGGGCAATCCCAGCTCCAAACGGTAAAGCTCAACAGGGCAAGCTCCCCCACGATTTCGTTCTGCTCGAACAAGGAAAAATCAGCTACCGCGAGTACCTCCTAAGGCTGGACGCATCGACGAAGCAAACGATGGAAGCCTACAACCGAAAAAAGCAATTGGAAGAAATCCAACGGGCGCTTACAGAAGCATCCAAGTCTTGGCCGAGCAACTCGCCCTACTGGGCATATTACAATTATTCCATGCAGGTTGCGCAAGACATGGGCGATGGAAAGATTTCACAGGAAACCGCAGATCAATTAATTGAAACCAAGAGGAAAGAAGTAGATGCGCAAGTAGCCGCGCTATCGGCACCGAAAGCGATCACCCTCAACTGCGCGTTTCACTTCGATGGCGGACCGGACTTCGAGCGTCCGTTCACGATTAACTACGCAAACGGAACCGTCAATGGGTTCAAAGGAAGCTTTACCGAAACCGAAATCCGATGGGAAGCAACGGGTAACGATGGTGCCACAATGAGGTTCCTTCTGAATCGAAACTCAGGGACGATGTACGCTTCGGATCAAAAAATGTTCGTACAAGGGCGTTGTGCACCAGCCGTGAAACAATTCTAGTGTTCGCATGGCGAATTAGGAGCAATGCCGCGTACTGCTTGACCAATTGCCGTGGCGATCTCGTCTTCGCTGCGGCCTCCATTGATGGCGACATGAGCACCGAAAACGAAGTGTGGAACTGACCTAACGCCGGCTGCCGCAGAGCCGGCCGCGGCTTGCTCTACCCTCGCGTGCCATGCCGGGTCGCGAACGATGGCAAGGGCTTCGTCGCGTTCAAACCCATGAGCTACGGCGATGTCTGCCAGCACGTCGGCCTTGCCGATATTCTTCGCCTGCAGGAAGTGGGCTTCCGTGATTGCCACCGCGAGTTGGTGTTGCGTGCCGCACGCCCGCGCCGCCTCGATGATCGCGTGTGCTGCCTGCGTCGGATAAGTGTAGAGTTGGCGCCCAAGATCGAGGTCGAGCCCCGACGCATGGGCTTCGCCTTCTGCACGGGCAAACGAGGCCTTGGGGTCGATCACCCCGTATCGCTTAAAAAGCAGGTCGGGGATGTACAGCCCTTCCGCGGGGGCATCCGGGATCAGCAGGACGGGATAATGATGAATGTCAGCCGCAAGGTCGGGAAAGCGCTCTTTCAGAACCTTGTCGAGGCGGTACTGGCCGATGATGCACCATGGGCAGGTGATCTCGGTATAAAGGTCAATTTGCAACATGCTGCTTCTCTCCTTCTTCAACCATTTCAACCATTGGCAATGCCAGGCGCGGCCCGCACGAACTTCTTCCCGGTGACCTGCTGAAGCAGAAACTTCGCGAGATTGCCGCGGGAAAGTTTCGATCCAAGCCTGGCTCTTCCGTACCAGCCCACATCGATTTTTCCGCTCGCAGGGCCGTCTTTCAGGAATGGGATCCTCACCAGGGTCCAGTCCAGATCCGAATTGGCGATCAGTTCGCCCGTCGCCCGGATATCGTCGTAAGCCTTGCGGACAAACACCTTGAAGAAAAGCACTCCCGCGTGCGAACCGGGGGCAAAGCCATCCTGCGGGTCGCGATAGCTCGCCGTGGATACTTGAAGAAGACGCCGCACGCCCAACTGCCGCATCGCGGCCACGATGTTGGATAGGCCGTGCATGACTGGCCGGTCACCCTGCACCTTCAAACTGTTTGGGCCTAAGGCACTGATGACAGCATCGGCCCCCTGAATGCACTTCGTAATGGCATTCCGGTCTTGCAGATCGCCAACCACGATTTCGACTTTCCCGGCAAGCGCTGCCAGCTTCGCCGCGTCGCGTGTATAGACGGAAAGGACGTAGCCTTGCTTCAAGGCTTCTTCGATGATGTGCAGCCCAGTCGATCCGGTGGCGCCGAACAGGGCGAGCTTCATTGCATTACTCCCTGACTATGCGGAGGCATGGTCGGGAAATCGCTGCCGGCATCAACCAACCCCTGGGCACCTTCGATTGCCTCGATCTGCTCCGATGTGCGCGCATTGGGGGGCGCGGCGCGGCCTTGAATGCAGGCCGCCATAATGTGCGGCGCCGGATTTGCGCCAAGATCGCGAACGGTCAGCGGGCCTCCCAGCTTAGCCTTGGTGCCATTGGAAATTTCAGCGGCGAAGCGGGGGTGAAGGCTTTCCGCCCCGCGGGGACTGGATGTGATCAGCAGGATTTTGTTCATGATGGCTCCGCGCATGGTATAAAATAAATACTAGGTAACATCTTCAATCTTGGTTACCCATTCATACCAAGGATGATAAGATTCTCATCTGCGCTCCACAAGAAGGCACATCTATGTTACCGAGTCCCGCAGATTTGCCCGAGGAATCGCCGGGCCCCAATACGGGAGGCTGCCGAGCCGCCCGCGAAATCCTGGATCGCGTCGGTGACAAATGGAGCCTCTACATCATTGCCTCGCTGGCCAATGGAACGCGGCGCTTCAACGAGTTAAGGCGCGGCATTGACGGCATCTCCCAACGCATGCTGACGCTGACGTTGCGCGGAATGGAACGCGATGGGCTGGTTACCAGGACGATCTATCCGACCATCCCGCCGCGAGTCGATTACGACCTCACCGAACTGGGCCGGACGCTATTGGGGCCGGTGATGGCACTGGTGAATTGGGCGAATGACAACCAATTCGCCATCGCCGAAGCACATCAACGCTTCGACGAAGCTCCCGAGCCGGGGACGGCTCCGGCCCAAGGCATCATTCATCGACGGCGGTGAATGACGACGCCGCCAGCTGACCATCAATCAAGACCGGCAGCAGATTGGACGATTTCAGTTCCCGCAGCGACAGGTTGGAACGGATGCTGGTGACGCCGGGCAAGTTCCTCAAGACTTTTTCGACGAAACGGCTGTAATCGTCAAGGTCCCTGGCAACGACAACCAGTAAATAATCGGCTTCGCCGGTCGTGTTATGGCAGGACAGGACGTTAGGGCTGTTCTGGACGGCCAGGCGAAATTGTTTCGTGACCTCCTCGTCGTGCTGGGCGCAACCCAGTTGAACGAACGCCATGACCCCGAACCCCAGTTTACGGCGGTTCAATACGGCTTGGTAGCCTTCGATAATCCCGCTTTCCTCCAGGCGCTTGAGGCGGCGCCAGCATGGCGTTTCGCTCATCGATAGCTGGGCGGCAAGCTTGGCATTGGACAGGCGCCCGTCTTTTTGCAGGCGCTCCAGCATTTCGGCATCTACTCTATCAATTTCCACCATATGGAAGGATTCTTTTCAAAAGTCGCTTGAATGGGAAAGACAATATCAGAAATATGATCTTTTCGAGAGCATTTAGCAAGGCAATTTTCGCCAGCCGAATCCATAATGGCTTGATCCAAGCAACCTACCTCTCAGGAGACGCCGCAATGAAAGCCGTCATGTTCGAAGCCTTCAATGAACCGCCGAAAATGGTCACCCTCCCCGACCCGGCCCCAGAGCCGCATGGCGTCGTCGTCAAGGTTGGGGCGACCGGCGTTTGCCGCAGCGATTGGCATGGTTGGGTCGGGCACGATACCGACATCGAACTGCCGCATGTGCCAGGCCATGAACTCGCCGGCATCGTGCAAGCCGTCGGCAAGGACGTCACCCGATGGAAGGTTGGCGACCGCGTGACCGTTCCCTTCGTCGGCGGCTGCGGTTCCTGCCCTGAGTGCCATGCCGGCCATCAGCAAGTTTGCCATCAACAGTTCCAGCCCGGATTCACCCACTGGGGTTCCTTCGCCGAATACGTGTCGATCCACCGGGCGGACCTCAACCTTGTGACGCTCCCCGATTCGATCAGCTTCGCCACGGCGGCCTCGCTCGGCTGCCGTTTCGTTACCTCGTTCCGCGCCGTCGTCGATCAAGGCAGGGTCGCGGCGGGCCAGTGGGTGGCAGTGCACGGCTGCGGCGGCGTGGGCCTGGCGGCAATCATGATCGCCAACGCGCTGGGAGCCAATGTCGTTGCCGTGGACATCGCCGAAGACAAGCTGGCATTGGCAAAGAGCCTGGGCGCGGCGGTCGCCATCAACGCCCGTTCCGTAGCCGATGTGCCCGAGGCCGTGATGGAGGCGACGGGCGGCGGCGCCCATGTATCGATCGATGCGCTTGGCTCCCCTGTCACCTGCTTCAATTCGATCCAGAACCTGCGTCGCCGCGGCAAGCATGTGCAGGTGGGCCTGATGCTGGGCGAGCACAGCACTCCCGCAGTACCAATGAGCAAGATCATCGGATGGGAATTGGAGATTCTCGGCAGCCACGGCATGCAGGCACACCGCTACGACGTCATGATGCCGATGATCCTGGCCGGCAAGCTGAAGCCGGAACTGCTGGTCGGCAAGGAAATCAGCCTGGAACAATCGATTGATGCGCTGATGTCGATGGACAAATTCGAAGGCACCGGCACTACCGTTGTGACTCAATTCTGAGGCTGGCGCGGGCAGTGAATTAAATCGAGTCTGACCCCATATATTATGTCGTTGCCCTGCGGATCTTGCCTAACATGGCCATGGTGATCACCTTGTATTCTCCTGCCCAAAATCTAGGCAGGATAGGTTAGACACCTGGTCAATTTTCAGCGCGCTTTTACCCCTTTAGCTGGTCAATTTTCGGCGCGCCGCAACAGGCATAGGTTATATCGCTTTACTGTGCTGGCGGCAAGAACACTTCTACGGTTACCTGCCCCGTCTTTCTATTCACAGTTGCTCGACTGATTACTTTTGCGTCTTGCGGCTTATCGGCCGGCAAATACAACTCGAACACGCCATCCTCGTCCGTCAGCATTTTCCCAAGCGTCAATTGCCTCTTATCCTCATCCGACGGAGGTACATACCTAGTTAGAGCAGCGTATGTCGCCTCCTTGGCAATTACCTCCATGTCTGCGAGCTTAAGGAGCTTCCCCTTTGTCACCATGGCATCCACCCATTCAAACTATCGCCAGCGGGAGTGAATATTCCTCGCTGGCCCAACGAATTAAAGATTGCACTTTGGTTGCCATTCATGGCTCCCAAGACGGCTTGATCTCCTGGTGACGATCTCAGCACATTGATATCGTATCCGGGATGAGTGTGGGCCGACCAACGCCAACCTTGATCAGCCAAATCTGACGCCATATCAGGAGTAATCGGAACCGATTCTGCATCTCCACGGAAAACAAGTCGACGCCCACCTGTCGTGAACATCGCAAACTCATCACCCGTTTCCGCAGTAAGCGCCGCCAAGTCGCCTTGGCCGAAGTTCTTGCCTAGTATAACTTGCGAACCAAAATCAGGAAGCTGCTCAAGCGCTGCCGCTTGACGCGCATTAAGGTTTCCCATCCCCCGCGCAATCGCCGCTGCATTGCCCGTTGCAGGATTGGAAGCAATGGTCAGCCCACTACTCTCTGTCGCGACGACACTGGCATCCGTAGTGGCCATTGTTCCCGCGACGGCACTGGCCCCTGCAGCCCGCGAGCCACCGGTTGACAAATCCGCCAAGCAAAGCTGCCCTGCAAACTCCGCTACGCGCCAAGCGCACCGTCAGCTTGCGAGCGCATGGCCCTATTTCCGCTTCGCAGCCACAAGGTCGCGGAATTCCGTCAGCTTGCGCCGCAGGATGGCGCGATTTGCCTTGCCGACTCTGAGCATGATCTTTTGCCCGGCGCTCAGGCTTTGCAGCGCGGGGTCGGTAAATTCGTAGCGCACCCAGGGCCGTGTCGATTTCACAGGCCCGTCGACTTCCACCAGATGCACTTCCGGCGGCGCGGAGGGTTCCGGCGTGGCAATCATCAGGTCCAGCACTTCCACCAGGCGGTCGTTGAAGTACCCGTTGGGATAGCCGAGTTCCTGGTATTCCTTCTGGAACAGCGGATACGCATCGATGTACAGCGTTGCCAGCGCATGCATATCGACCGCATCTACCGCGTCGATCAATTCCTTGTATCGGCTGTCGTTGCCGGTCAGGATGGTTTCCTGCATCGAACCGTCCTTCCTCTCGGTCCGCATCGAGGCGAACCTTCCCGGCGTCGGGTTGACCGGCCATATATCGCTGGGCGCATACGACCTGCCCAGATTGTCCGCCGTTGCCACGCATCGGCGCACGAAGTCCTTGAGCTGCAAATGCGCGGCGACGAAGTCCGAACCGAGAATCGCGTCAAGCGCCTTGGCCATGTAGGCATCGGAATCGGCCAGTGAAGGCAGAGGCTGCGCTCCGGCCTGGCCGCCATCCGGAGCCGGCAGCGGATTTTTTATCGATTCGACCTGCTGGACTTGCGGCGCGGGCGCGGCAGGGGCGGCCGAAGGCGCGGCGGCGGATGGGCGCGGCGCCTCGGCCACGTGAATCTGGCGCCACAGAAAAAAGCCTACGGCGGCGGCCACAGCGAGCAGAACGAGGGGCAGAAATTTCTTCATGATTGCAATTCCTTTTGCAGACGCGGCGCCGGGCGAGGCCGCGTTAATATCCGGCCAGCATGTCGCTTGTGCCGGGACAGACGCGCTTGGGAAATTCCCGGGAAGCGTCCAGGCAGCCGCCATGCGCGTGGATGCCGGCCGGGTCGCGCATGCGTTGCATGTGGCGCAGGATGTCTTCCCTGGCATCCAGATCGGCCAGGCTCGCATGGACGGCGGAATCGACGATGAATTCGTCTATCCCGTCTTCGCCGTTCGCATTGCGGACCACGCCGTGGCGCCAATGGAATATCTCGACGCATTTGGT